>NHEU02000005.1 GCA_002171495.2 Alphaproteobacteria bacterium TMED93 | reverse complement strand
AAAATAATTTTTTAAAGGATTTAAATGAATAGTGATTTAATTATAAATAATAATGAAGGTATTTTAGAAATAACATTTAATAGACCTGAAAGAAAGAATGCTATTTCCAGAGCAATGTTTGAAAAAATATTAGAAACTTTAAAACTAAATATTCATAAGAAAGATCTTAGAGCCATATTTATATCTGGAAGCGGTGATGCTTTCTCTGCAGGAGGAGATGTAAAAGATATGGCAACAAAGAAAGATTTAGATTCATTGCAAGAAAAGACTCAAGCGCTTAGAAATTTAATGGAAATATCAAAAATTTTATATACCTCACCTGTGCCTACTGTTGCTGTAGTAAATGGAGTAGCAGCAGGAGCTGGGCTTGCCTTAAGTCTTTCATGTGATTTTAGAATAAGCACTGAACATGGTAAGTTTACTACAGCTTTTTCTAAAGTAGGTTTTTCAGGAGATTTTGGTATAAGTTATTTCTTATCAAAATTAGTAGGAATTTCAAAAGCAAAAGAGTTATTATATTTTTCTGATGTAATAGATGGAACTAAAGCATTAAGTTTAGGTATAGTAAATTTCTTAATTGATAGTAATGAAATAAAGAGCTATACGGACTCACTTAAAAATAAATTTAATAATATGCCGCCTATTGCTATTAAATATATGAAAAAAAATCTCAACAATACTGACTATGAAAGTCTAGAAACTTGCTTAGACCAAGAGGCTTTATATCAAATGATTTGTAGTGAAACTGAGGATCATAAAAATGCTGTATTGGCTTTTGTAAATAAAGAAAAAGTTGCTTTTAAAGGAAAATAAATTATTTTTTTTTATTTTTAAGCTTCTGAAGAGCTATTTTATGTTCGTTATGGTTGTGGCTAATACCTTGAAATAATGCACAAAAATCTAAAAACTCATCAAGTGATAATTTAGAACCCATTTTTAAAAGTCTTTTTGAGTACCTTAAAGTATTTGCTGGTTGTTTAGCAATTATTTGTGCAAATTTGTAAGACTCTTCAAATAACTTGTCATCATCTACAGTTTTTAAAGTTAGTCCTATTTTAAGAGCTTCATCAGATAAAATTTTTCTACCTGTAAATGTGAATTCTGCTGCTTTTTGATAGCCAACTAATTTTTGTAAAAAAAATGCACCTCCATCTCCAGGAATTATTCCTAGATTAATAAAATTTTCAGCAAAGTATGCTTTATTTGACATAATTCTAAAATCACACATACACGCCAAATCGAACCCCGCTCCAATTGCTGGGCCATTAATAGCAGCAATTATTGGTATTTCTACTTTTTCTAAAGCCTTAGGTATTTGCTGAATACCATATCTATATTTTTTTTCTACTTCCTCTACTTTGCCAGAAAATGAGCTATTTTTTTTAAACATTTCTTTAATATTTCCTCCAGATGAAAATGCCCTTCCTGACCCTGTTATTATTAATACAGAAATATTTTTATTTTTATTTACATAATCTGAAGTTTTCAAAATATCATCAATTAGAGAGGAACCTGTTAAAGCATTTCTAATATCATCTCTATTAAATCTTAAAACTGCAACCTTGTTTTTAGTTTCAAAAATAGAATCTTTTAAATCTAGTCTGTTTTTATTCTTTTTAATTTTCATTATAATAAATTAGTTATTTATTTACTTAATAATTATCAGTTACTTAAGCTTTATATAAATATTAAAAATATACAAAGCTTAAGTTTTTAGTGCTTAATTATAGGCACTTTCTGAATGGCTAGAGACATCAAGGCCAGCTTCTTCTTCCTCTTCAGAAACTCTAATTCCAATAAATTTCTTTAAAATAATTAAAATAATAAAAGAAGCTAAAGCTGCCCAAATTGCTACAGATATACTAGCAATAATTTGAACCTTGAATTGCCCAAATATAGATAAGTCGGAATGCCCAAGGCCCCCAAATGAGGTTGACCCAAGAGGAGCAAGTAATAGTGTACCTAATAAACCTCCTACACCATGAACAGCAAAAACATCTAAAGTATCATCAATTTTCATGATATTTTTTACAAAACCTACCATATAATAGCATAAAATTGCTGCCAAAATACCAATTAGCAACGCTCCTGATGGACCTACAAATCCTGAAGCAGGTGTAATAGTAGCTAAGCCTGCAATACAACCAGTTGCTGTTCCAACTAAAGTAGGTTTGCCATGCTTAAACCATTCTATTAACATCCATACTAAAGAGGCTGTAGCTGCTGAAATATGAGTTACAGTCATTGCCATTCCTGCATTTGCATCTGCAGCAAGAGCACTACCTCCATTAAAGCCAAACCATCCAACCCATAACATAGACGTTCCTATCATTACCAAAGGAGGACTATGAGGCACGAGTTGCTTTTTATTTAATCTAGGTCCTAATAAATAGGCAAAAACTAAGGCAGAGATTCCACAATTTAAGTGAACTACTAACCCTCCTGCAAAATCTTGCACACCTAATTTAGATAACCAACCTCCACCCCAAATCCAATGGGTAACTGGGGCATAAACAACTAATAGCCATATTAAGCTAAATAATAATACTGATATAAACTTTGCTCTTTCTACAAAAGCCCCAACAATTAAAGCAGGGGTAATTATAGCAAATGTCATTTGAAACATAAAAAAAACAGACTCAGGCAGGCCTGCAAATTCAGAGTCCAGAGTAACGCCATTTAAAAAGGACTTAGATAAATTGCCAAAAAATTCACCAGTTTCTGTAAAAGCAATACTATATCCTGCTATAAACCATGTAATTGACATTAAACATGCAACAGCAAAACATTGAATTAGTACTGATATAAGATTTTTAGAATAGACTAAACCACCATAAAACAAAGCAAGTCCAGGTAAAGTCATAAAAAGAACTAAAACCGTAGATATCAAAATCCACGCGGTATTTCCCTCAATCATAATATATACTCCCGTAAATAAATAATTCTACTTTAGGTTGAAATATTGCTTGGAATTTTAGACGCATTACGTTCCTTCAGCTACAAGCTTACTTCCGACCATAAGGTTGAACGTATAAAAAAGATTATACTATTGTGGTTAATAGTCAACAGTACAAAAATTTTAATCTAATTTATTAAAGTTTTGTCTTATGTAATCATTAAAATATTTTTTAAATGGTACTAAATGTTCATTCATAACTTTAAAAGTGTCTCCGTCTATTTTCACTACTTTTGAGTCCTCCAATGCTTCAATATTTCCAGTTCTTCTTGACCCAGACAATAAAACTCTAGCTCCAAAATGATCATTAGCTTTATAAATCTTTGTGAACTCTTTACCTGAATTAGTTTTTTTAAAAGTATTTTTAAATGATCCTTTTATAACAATATAAAAACCATCAGCAATCATACCCTCTTTAAATACTACATCACCTTTTTTAAAATTTTGATAAGAAACTGCGTCATTTTTAAGAGCTCTAGTCATTACAGCATTTCTAGGAACTAAAAATTCAACTATCCAACCAGTCAGCACTCTAATTTTAGTAGCAAAACTAGGTAAAAAAGATAAATAAAAAGCTCTCCAAATAAGCCAGGCTAAGAAACCCTTCACAGTTATAAAAAAAATTTTACCTACTCCATCTCTAGACCCCAAGGAAGCTAATGATCCTTTAGAAGTATACTGAAATTCAGCTAAATTATTACCTGCTAATTTAGACTTTATATTCTTTGCTAACAACCTTCCTTGTCTAACTGCAAATTGAGCATTAGGTGGAGCATAAGCCACCTTTTTTTGTTTATAAAGCATATTTTTTTTATCTTTATTAGGAATTAAAGCTGCATCTCCAACCGCCCAAACATTTTCAAAGGACTCTACTTGTAAATTACTATTAGTAACTATTTTTCCATGTTGAAGTTTCAAATTACTTTCTTTGATAAGTTTTGAGACTGTGGAACCTATTGTAGAAATTACAGTATGTGTAGCTATTTTCTTTTTACCACTCAGAAATACTTGATATTGTGTAACTTCTTCAAGCGCTGTTTTAAGGTGAACGTTAATATTATTTTTTAAAAACTTTCTTAATGTATACTTTCCAACATTATTATCCATATCAGGTAAAAGTTGATCAGCATATTCAATTATATGAAATTTTAAATCTTCTTTTTTAATAGAACTATAATAAGGAATTAATCTATCAATCATTTCTTTAATTTCTCCAATAGTCTCTACTCCAGAAAAACCACCTCCTATTACTACAATATTCAATAATCTTTTTTTAAGTTCTTTGTTTGAAGTAACATCGGCTAATTCTAAACATCCTAATATATGATTTCTTAAATCATAAGCATCTTGTAAACTTCTCATAGTAAAAGCATGATCCTTTAGCCCTTTAACAATGTCTAAGTTACTAACTTGGCCTAAGGCTATTACTAAATGATCATAGTTAAGAACATGAGAACTCTTTTTAAACCCTTGTAGTATAGATATTTTTTTATTTTTTAAGTCTAAATTTGAAATTTCAGCATTTCTATACTTTATTCCCTTTAACATTTGCCTTATGGGAGTAACAGCATCTGAACTATAAATTGTTCCTGAAGCAACCTCAGGTAATAATGGTTGAAAAATAAAATAATTGTTATCACTTATTAGTTCTATTTCATAGTCTTTTAAGTTTTCTTTTTGGAGATTTTTTGCAGTATAAATTCCTGAGAAACCTCCACCTAAAATTAAAATTTTTTTCATAGTTTTTTGACCTTAATCTTCATCTCTATATTTTTTTTCTAAGTTATCCCACACATCAAGTGCTTGATACTTTGGCACAAAACCCAAACCTTTTAAGGCATCAGAAGACAATACAGAAGAAGAAGTAACTACATCCACTACTGACGGTGTATTATCTAGAGCTATCTTAATGCTTTTTTCTAAATCTTCAGGTTTTTCTACTCTTATTCCAAAAGCCCCTAACCCTTCTGCTACTCTAGCATAATTAGTATGCCTAAGACTAGTCCCATATACTCTATTTCCATAATTAAGTTTCTGATCATGAGTCTCAATATTCCAACCAGCATTATTAGAGATAATAACACAAATATTAGATTCATTTCTAACTGCAGTATCTAGTTCCATTGCATTAAAGCCAAAAGAGCCATCACCAGTAACACAAATAATAGGTAAATCCTTATGTATCTCTGCTGCTGCTATTGCATAAGGAATTCCTACACCTAAACATCCAAAAACCCCTGAGTCTAAATAGTATTTACTATTTAAACCCACTCTTGCAAAACTTAAAATATCTCCACCATCAGCAATTCCTACGCATTTGTCTGACACTAGTTTTTTAATGCTATTAAATATGTAATTAGGGTGAATTTTTCCGTCATTTCCTAAATTATTACTTTTTTTACTATTTAGTTTTTCTATTTTTTTTGAATGAAACTCTTTAGTTTCTAAGATCCACTCATTGTCAAAATTTGTATTTAATATTCTACTATTTAAATCTTTAAATACTAAATTTGGTTCTCCATAAATTTCTGGCATACCTCTTCTATTATCTAATAGCTCATGTGGATTGCTTGAAATTCTAACAAAGGTTGCCTTGCTGAAAATTGCAGGCGAGCCATATGCCAACTGATAGTCTAATTTTCTTCCTACCAATATTATTAAATCTGCTTCCTCCATGACCTTGCTTCTAGCTGCAAAAACATTAGAGGTGTGATCAGGAGATATTAATCCCCTACTGTCTTGAGTATCTATATATAAGACTCCAGTTTTAGATAAAAAGTCCTCAATGGCGCTCTTACTTGATCTCGCACCTCTTCCAGAAACTAAAAGTGGCCTTTTAGCTTTATTTAATTTAAAAACAAATTCATCAACTTTCTTAGTGTCAGGAAAAACTTTATAAGGTTTTTTTTCAGACATCCAATCATTTAAAATTAATTTATCTTTAACTGTACACCTCAAAACGTCTGTAGGAATCTCAATATAACTTGGACCAGGCTCACCTAACTGCCCTATAGCACTAGAATAAGCTAAATCTAACTCTCTAATAACTTGTTCAGGGACTCTTGCAGTTCTTGAATACCTAGTAATAGGTTTTAATATATCAACATGAGGTATGTCTTGCAAAGGCCCCATATTAGACTGTGGTATTGTAGTACAACCCCCAATTAAAATGACTGGAGTACAAGCTAAATTAGCATTAGCAATTCCCGTAACTGTATTAGTTACACCTGGCCCTGCAGTTACCATAGCAACACCAATATCGTTCTGTAATATTGAATACGCTTGTGCCATATGAACAGCAGCTTTTTCATCTCTTACATCAATAATTCTTATACCTAATTTAAAACAATAGTCCCAAATAGGTTGAATATGTCCTCCTTGAAGACCAAAAACTACTTTTACATTTCTTTTGATTAAGAATTTTACTATCCAAGCTGCTACCGAGTAATCATTATTATTTAAATCTTTATTTTTCATTTTTTTTAATCATTTCTCTTAGCTCTTTGTGTAAAATTTTACCTGTTGCATTTCTTGGCATATCTTTATCTTTTATAAAGATAATTTTTTTTGGACATTTGTAGCTTGCTAGCTTTTTCTTTGACCAATTAATCAATTTTTCTTCAGAAATTTCTTCTCCTTCTTGTAAGACTACAAATGCACAAACTGTTTCACCCCACTTTTTATCTAACTTTCCAACAATTGCTACATCATTAATTTTTTCGTGACTTCCTAAGGCATTTTCTACTTCTGCAGGATAAATATTCTCTCCGCCTGAAATAATCATATTTTTCTTTCTATCTACTAATTTAATATATCCATCTTCAGTTCTGCAAGCTAAATCTCCTACAGTTACATAATTACCAAAAAATGCTTCCTTAGTTTTCTTTTTATTTTTCCAATAGNGAGAAAAGTTATAAGGGGTTAAAGCATAGAGCTCTCCAATCTTTCCATCGACTACCTCTTGTTTATTTTCATCTAAAATTAGAACAGGTTTTGAACCTATACATTCTTTTCCTACTGTCCCTAACTTAGCAAATTGCTCAGATGGATGAAGCATTGTAACCCAACCAGACTCACTTGATCCATAAAGCTCAAAAAGCTTAGCTGAACTAAAATATTTCAAAATATCTTTCTTAGTATCATATCTTGCTGGAGCTGATGAAATCATAAATTTAAAATTTTTTGAAATATTTTTTTTAAATTTACTTTTTTTAATATAATCTAACAATATAATATAGTGAGTTGGAACTAAAGAAGTAAAACTACAATTGTTTAAAGTAACAAGTTTAAAAAAGTGTTCGGGATCAAAACTTTTTTTTGAATAGATGCTTACACTTGCTCCAGCAAAAATATAGGCGCAGAAAAAATTAAAAGAATTTGCATGGCACAGAGGCATTACTATTAAGGCATTATCTTCTTTGCATATTGAAAGCTCTATAGCAGTAATTGCAGCTAAACAGAAATATCCATGATGATTTCTTACTACACCTTTTGGGTTTCCAGTGGTTCCTGAGGTATACATTAATGACCAATCATCTTCAGGTTTTGATAAATTAGCGATGCTTTTTGAATTGATAGTTTTACTTTGAATTATCTCGTAGTAGAAAGAACAATTTAATTTATTAGAACAACTATTAATATAAATACCTTTAATTTTATCTAATAATTTTTTTTTTAATAATTCTTTATATATATGTAGAAAACATTCTTGAAAAATTAAACATTTTGGATTTGAATCTTTCCATATCTCTAAAACTTCAAAAGAGCTTAATCTAAAGTTTATAGGCATTACAATAGCTCCCAATTTAGCTGTAGCATAAAGTATTTCTGCATACTCTATACAATTATAGGCTAAAACAGCTACTCTATCTCCTTTAGAAACTCCAATTTTAAAAAGATAATTAGATAAATTTTCTCCATTTATTTGTAACTCTTTATAAGTAAGTTTTCTATTTTCATCTTTAACTACAATTTTAGATGGCACAATTCTAGAAAATGACTCAATAATTTCATTGAATGTAAGCATAATCTGTTAAAAATTTTATTATGTATATTTTAATCTATATTTTAAATATTCGTTATCAGAATATTTATGATATTCATTAAACAATTTTATTGTAGATTTCCAATCATCATAAATCTTTTTATAAACCAAATCATTTTTTATATTTTCTTCTATAATCTCATTCGAATAATAAAAAAACTTATCAATAATTTCTGGAGAATAATGCCCTATTTTTATATTGTGTTTATTTTTTAATATATTTAAAGTTTTCGAATTTTTGTAAAAGTATTCAGAAAGCACCTCTATGTAATTAGAATAAGATGCATTTTTTATTATTTCTTTATATTCCAAAGGAAAACTATCCCAAAGATCTTTATTAATCATAAATTCACATATTGTACTAGGTTCATGAATTCCAGGGCCATAATAGTATTTTGCTACTTTATGAAATCCCATAGTCATATCTGGCCAAGGACCAGCCCACTCAGCTGCATCTAAAACTCCTAGCTTAAGAGAATTTATGACCTCACCTCCGGATAAGTTTACTGAAACAGCTCCCATCCTATTTATTACCTCAGCACCTAATCCTGGCATTCTCATTTTGAGCCCTTTAAAGTCATCAGGAGTAAATATTTCTTTGTTAAACCATCCTCCCATTGTTGTACCTGTATCGCCAGCAGGAAATCCTTTTAAATTAAATGTTCCGTATAATTCGTCCCATAATTTCTGACCTTCTCCTTGGTTTAACCAAACAAATAACTCTTTAGAAGTCATCCCACCAGGTATACAACAAAAAAAAGGAATAGCCTTATGTTTAGATATCCAATATTGAGGTGCTGTATATGCGCAATCAGCTATATTTTCTCTAACAGCATCAAAAACTTCAAATGCTGGAACTAATTCTCCTGCTGCATAATGAGTAACATCTATTTTTCCTTGAGACATATTTTTAATTCTCTTTGCTAACATTTGTGCAGGAATATCCGCACCTGGAAGATTTCTAGGAAAAGAAGTAATCATCCTTAACTTTATTTTTGGAAATTTATTATCTAATAAATTAGAAACTTCTGCCTTTTCACTACAACTACTAATTAAGGCTGCAGATGAAAACAATGCCATATTTTTTAATAAAGCTCTTTTCTTATTATTTATCATTTTAATTTAAATTATATTGAATAAATTTTTCTATATAATCAACTACTAGTTTTGGTTTTTCTTGATGTGGAGAGTGTTTGCAATTATCTATAATAACTGTTTTAACTAGAGAGCTTGAATGTTTTTCAATTAAATCAATTTGCTTTAAAGTTCCATATTGATCATTAGCTCCTTGAATAACTAATGATGGACATGAAATATTTCCAAGTAGATCGGTTATATTCCATTTAGAAAAATCTTCTGATAGCCAAACTTCACACCATGACTCAAAAGTTTTTTCAGGATCATTGTGGTATTTGCTAAATTTTTCTTTTAAATTATTGATTTTCCATATTTTTTTTATATTTTTAATTTCATTTATTGTTATTTCTTCTACAAATACATGCGGAGCTTCTAGTATAAGCCCCTTACAAGGAAGCTTATTACCTGCATAAATTAATGCAATAGATGCACCATCTGAATGACCAAGTAAAATAGGTGAAATATTACAGTAATGACTTACTACTTTAGGTAAGTAATAAAGTGCTTCATTATCAAGAAAGTTAGATTTTTTCTTTATCTTTTCTTCAGAAGATTTTCCCATACCTATTCTTGAATATAAAACTAAATTCATCTTAGTTTTAAGAGCCAGCTTTGTTGGCCAATCTTTCCACATTTCTATACTACCTAAACCTTCATGTAATAATACTAGAGTATTTTTTGCTTTTATATTCTTAGAATGGTTGAAAAGTTTAATTGCGATCTTTTCATTGCCGATTTGAAAGTAGTCGTTTTTTATCTTCATTAATCTCGAAGCTTATATCTTTGGATTTTTCCGGTAGTGGTTTTAGGCAATGAATCTACAAATTCATACCACCTTGGATATTTAAATGGTGTTAATTTATTTTTTATATAGTTAGTTAACTCTGTTTCTATTTGGTTTATTTTATTATTATCTGTATTTAAAACTACGTAAGCTTTAGGTTTTAATAAATTATCTTGATTTAACTTTCCAACTACTGCTGCTTCTAATACAAGAGGGTGACTTTGTAAAGCAGCTTCAATTTCAAATGGCGATACGTATTGACCAGAAACTTTCATCATGTCATCAGTACGCCCACAGTATTTAAAAATTCCATTAGAGTTTTTAATATATTTGTCTCCTGTTTTTGTCCATTCACCAAAAAAAGTTGCACTAGTTTTCTCTGGCTTATTCCAATAAGCTTTTGCTGAGGTTGGACCTTTAACTTCTAACTCACCTATTTCATCTACCTCTGCTTCANTATTATCATCNTTTATTAGTCTAACTTCGTATCCCGGCACTGGTTTGCCAGAGGAACCAGGTGTTATATTGTTAATAGAGTTTGAAATAAAAATATGCAACATTTCAGTTGATCCTATACCATCTAAGACTTCAGTTCCCGTTAAATTAATCCATTTTTTGCAAAGATGTTCTGGCAGGGCTTCTCCAGCTGAAACTGCTAACCTTAGTGATTTAAAATTAGCAGGATTTAAATTTGAGTTTAGTAGTACTGCATACAATGTAGGCACACCAAAAAATATAGTAACTTTATTGTTTATTATTTTTTTTATAACTATTTCTACTGTAGGCCTTTTTTTTGATAATATACTTGTTCCCCCAACACTCATTGGAAAAGTTAACGCATTTCCTAAGCCATAAGCAAAGAAAAGTTTTGCTGCTGAGAAAAATACATCTTCTTGTTGTATTTTTAGTATGCTTTTAGCATATAATACTGCTGTGTTTTTTAAGCTTTTATGCAAGTGTATAGTACCTTTAGGTCTNCCAGTTGATCCAGATGAATACAACCAAAAGCACTCAGTGTTCTCATATGTTTTCTCTGGTAAATTTTTTAAAACTTTAGAATTTATCATGGCGCTTAAATTATTATTAAGTTTTTTGGCATTAGAAGGTAAATTGTTATCTGAAAAAATTAAAATTTCTTTTTTACTTGTATCTTTTATTTCTTGAAATTTATTACATAATTCGTTTGAGCAAAAAATAGCATTAGCTTCAGAATCTTCAATCATATATTTTAAATCATTTTTTTGAAGCATTGTATTTACACATATTGGCACTATTCCTGCCCATATTGAACCTAGAAAGACAATAGGAAAATTGATACAGTCATCCATACAAATAATTACTCTATCATTTTTTTTTAGCCCAGTTTGATATAAACTTTGAGCAAAACTTTTTACTTTATTACTAAGTTCTAAATAGCTAATAACATTATCATCGTCTATAAATGCTATTTTTTCTGGCCTTTTAACAGAGTTTTCGTNAATTAAATCAAATGCTGCATTAAATTCAATATTTTTATTTGACTTCATTNTCTGCATATAAAAATCTAAATATTTTATCTCTAAACCAATTTACTGCTTCTTCCTCAGGAAGAGAACCATCAGATGCATCATGATAATATGGCTCCCCTATTCTATTGGCATTTAATTCTGAAAATAAATAATCAAATTTTTTACCTCCATAAGCAAAAGTATCCCTATAAGTCATGTCACCTAAACCAAAAACAGCATATTTAATATGCTCTAATTTTATCTTACTTGACTTTAGATTATTATAAAAGTTTTTACTTCCATCAGGAACATCGCCTTGCCCATATGTAGAAGAAATTATTAATATTGGACTTTTAACATTTAAAAGACTTTCAGGTTCAAGAATATCCATTTCATGGATTTTAGTAATTAAATCATTATTTTTGCAAAACTCTTCTATTTCATCTGCCACCATTAGAGCAGTGCCAGTCATAGTAGCTACATATATATTCAAATTTTTAGTCATAAAATAATATATTTTTAAAATTGTAAATAATATTTATATGCATTATAATGCATTAATCAATAAATGGAACAAATAAATATGATAAAGGTTCATAGTAAAGATTATTCCCTAAATTCTACTGTGAAAATTGAGAGTGAAAAAGTAGATTTATTAAATCTAGGGTTTATTATTAAAAGATTTAGAGTTCAAAGAGGTATTAGCAGACAAACTCTTGCTATTAAATCTAGTATATCAATTCGTTATCTTGCAGAACTAGAAAGCGGTAGAGGAAATCCCACTATAACAATACTCAAAAATATAGCCTATGCATTAAATCTAACTTTAAAAGATCTGCTGTTTAGCAAAAAAAACAATACAAAAGTTGATTTGATAAAAAGCAAGGTAGATAATTATAACAACAATCAACTAAAAGAGGTCTTAAATTTATTAGATAACTTTGATAAAAAAAAACCTAAAAAGATAAATAAAAACAAAGTAGCACTTATAGGCTTAAGAGGAGCCGGAAAAACCACTCTAGGAACTATGTACAGCAAAGATTTTAAAGTCCCCTTATATGAAATATCAAGTGAAATTGAAAAGGCAGGAGGTATGAAAATAAGTGAGATAATCGAACTTGGTGGGCAAGGCATGTATAGAAGATTAGAGTTTCAAGTTATTAATAAATTGTTAAAAAAAAATAAAAAATTAATAGTTTTAACAGGCGGAAGTATAGTATCAGAAAAAGAAACATATAATTTTGTTTTAGAAAACTTTTATACCATTTGGATAAAGGCAAAACCTAAAGAACACATGAATAGAGTTATTAAACAAGGAGACTTAAGACCAATGGGTTCTAACCCTAAAGCTATGGATGATTTAAATAATATACTAAAAGAAAGAAAAAACCTATATCTTCAAGCAGATGCTATAGTTAATACTGAAAATAAAAATAAAAATGACTCCTATAAGGACCTTAAAAGTATAATTATAAATTAATACTTTGCTTAAGTTATTTTATGTATTATAGTGCGTACACAAAGGAGTATTTAATTTGATTACATTTGACAGAGATCCTCAAAGTTACAAGCATTGGAAGCTTGATATTAAAAATGATAGAGCTACTGTACTTTTAGATGTATCAGAAAAAGAAGGAATAAGACCCGGTTATGAACTAAAACTTAATTCTTATGATCTTGGCGTGGATATAGAATTAAATGATATAGTTCAAAGAATAAGATTTGAATACCCTGAAGTAAAAGTTGTTGTGATTACTTCTAACCAAGAAAAGAATTTTTCTGCAGGTGCAAATATTTATATGCTAGGAATGTCAGAGCATTCTTGGAAAGTAAATTTTTGTAAATTTACTAATGAAACTAGAAATGGATTTGAAGACTCAAGTCATTCAGGTTCTGTCAAGTTTATTGCAGCTATAAATGGAATATGTGCAGGTGGCGGTTATGAAGTTGCTTTAGCATGTGACGAAATACTTTTAATAGATGACAGGTCAAGTACTGTAAGCTTACCGGAGGTTCCCTTATTGGGAGTTCTACCTGGTACAGGTGGTTTAACAAGATTAACTGATAAAAGAAATGTAAGAAGAGATATAGCTGATATTTTTTGTACTAATGCTGATGGCGTTAGGGGAAAAAAAGCCCTTGAATGGAATTTGGTTGATTATATAGCTCCACCATCTAAATTTAGTGATCTGATAAATGAAAGGGTTACTGAATCAAGTAAAACTGTAAAATATCGAAATGGAACAAAAGGAATAAAATTAAATAGTTTAAAAAGAAAAATTTCTAAAGAAAGCATCGTCTATGAAACTATTTCATGTAATTTTAATAGAAATAATAGAACAGCAGAAATAAATATAAAAGGTCCAGAAGAAAGAGATCTAGTTAACGTAAATGATATAGTTGAAAAAGGTTCAGATTTTTGGACATTGAAGTTTGTTAGAGAGTTAGACGATTTAATACTAATGCTAAGAACAAATGAGCTGGAAATTGGAGTTATCACTATTCGTTCTAAAGGACCAATGTCACCTATACAAGATATTTCAAATATGCTTGGAGAAAATCAAGAAAACTGGTTCATTAATGAAATATTAGGTTTTATGAGAAGAACATTTTCAAGGCTAGATATTTCTTCGAAAACTATTTTTACAATAGTTGATAATAATAGTTGTTTTGCTGGCTTTTTATCTGAGTTTCTTTTTTGTGCTGATAGAAGCTATATGATAAATAACGCTCTATTAAATGAAAATAAAGATGGTCCTTATATAAATTTGTGTAAATTAAACTTTGAAATGCTTGAGATGGTAAATGGTCAAACAAGATTACAGACAAGATTTAATAATGACCAAGCAAAGCTAAAAAATTTAAAAGACTTATCTGGAAAGCTTCTTAATGCTGAAGAGGCTTACAAATATGGGCTTATAACAGTAATACCAGATGACTTAGACTGGAGTGAAGAGATAAGACTTAGTATAGAAGAACGTTCCTCGTTTTCGCCTGATGCATTAACTGGATTAGAAGCAAACTTAAGGTTTCCTGGAAAAGAATCTTGCGAAACTAAAATTTTTGGTAGGCTTTCAGCTTGGCAGAATTGGATTTTTAATAGGCCCAATGCCTCAAGCGATAATGGAGCCTTAAAGCTGTTTGGTACTGGAAGCAAAGCAAAATTTGATAACAAAAGGATATAATTAATGAGCAAACTAAACTATCAAGAAAGAATTCCCAACAACGTCGATTTAAGTAATGACCTGTCTTTACAGAGAGCCTTAGAGCATTGGCAACCAAAATTTAAGTCTTGGTGGAAAGATATGGGCCCAGAAGGTTTTCAATCTTTTGATGTTTATTTAAGAACAGCAATATCAGTTGATGCTGCAGGCTGGGCTTCTTATGGAAAAGTAAAAATGCCCGAGTACAGATGGGGTATTTTTTTAGCAGACCAAACTAATGATAAAAAGATACATTTTGGAGATAGTATCGGTAAACCTGTATGGCAACAAGTTCCTGGAGACTATAGGTCAGTTTTAAGAAGACTCATAGTTACACAAGGAGATACTGAACCTGCATCTGTAGAACAGCAAAGAATGCTTGGTAAAACCTGCCCTTCTATATATGATCTTAGAAATTTATTTCAAGTAAATGTTGAAGAAGGACGACATCTTTGGGCCATGGTATATTTATTACATGCATACTTTGGAAGAGACGGAAGAGAAGAAGCTGAGTCTTTGCTTGAAAGAAACTCTGGAGACCAAGATAACCCAAGAATTTTAGGTACATTCAATGAACCAATTTCTGATTGGGTAAGTTTTTTTATGTTCACTTACTTTACAGATAGAGATGGAAAATATCAGCTAAAGTCATTGGCAGAAAGCAGCTTTGACCCACTAGCAAGGACATGTCAGTTTATGCTAACTGAAGAAGCTCATCATATGCAAGTTGGTGAGTCTGGAATCACAAGAATGATAGAAAGAACGTTAGAATTAATGAGAAAATTAAATTCTGACTCAACTGAAACTATTAGAAGTGCAGGAGCTATAGATTTGATTACTATTCAAAAATATATTAATTTTTGGTTTTCGTCCTCTTTAGACCTTTTTGGGTCAGAAATTTCTACGAATGCTGCAACAGCATTTGCGAATGGATTAAAAGGAAGACCTGATGAATTTAGGTATGACAATCATATTGAAAAAGAAACATTTTATGAAATTGAAAACTATGTTGACGGAAAAGTATTTAAAGATAATGTTCCAATGAGAAATGCTATGAATGAAATAACTAGGCGAGCTTATGTTGATGATTGCAATATTGGGATAAAAAGATGGAACCGTTTAATAAAAAAATATGGCTATGAAGAGTATAGCTTAAGTCTACCGTCAACAAAGTTTAGAAGAAACATTGGAATTTGGGCTAACTTACCATTTGATATTAATGGTAATCTTTTAAAAACTGAGAATTATAATAAATTAATTTCATCTTGGTTGCCTTCAGATAATGACAAAAAATTTATTAATAGCCTTATGATACAGGAGCTCGATCCAAGTAAAACTGCAAGTTGGATAACAAAGCCTAAAAGAGGTATTAATAATCAAGATATTGAATTTGATTATGTTGATTTAAATTAATTATTACAATAGCTTAAGAGATACTATTAATTCCTATTATAGATTTAATCTCTAAAAAATCGTTTATTCCATGTTCGCCCCATTCTCTTCCATTTCCAGATTTTTTATAGCCACCAAATGGTGCTTTTTGATCAACAGGCGCATAATTTATGTGAACCATACCAGTTCTAATTTTATTTGCTATTGAAATCGCTTTTTTCATATTGGAGCTGGATATGTAACCTGATAAACCATATTCAGAGTCATTTGCTATATCTATAGCTTCATTTTCATCTTTATAACCTATTATTGATAACACTGGCCCGAATATTTCTTCCTTTGCTATAGTCATACTATTTTTTACGTTAGCAAATATAGTTGGCTTTACGAAAAATCCTTTATCTACATTATCAGGCATACCATTTCCGCCAACAACAAGAGTAGCTCCCTCTTTTATTCCTTTTTCTATGTAATCTTTAACTTTATTATATTGTATTTCGTTAACTAAAGGNCCTAATGTTGTTTCAGCTTTTTTAGGATCTCCTACAACTATCCCTTTAGAAATCTCTCTAGCAAGGTTTATTGCTTTATCCATTTTTTCAATTGGTATTAACATTCTAGATGGAGCATTACAAGACTGCCCAGAATTACTCATACAACTTAAAATCCCTTTTTTTATCGATTTTTCAAAATCAGCGTCTTCAAGAATAATATTTGCAGACTTACCACCTAATTCTTGCGTAACTCTTTTAACTGTATTAGCTGAGTTTTTAGCTACTGCAACACCTGCCCTAGTTGAGCCAGTAAATGATATCATATCAATTGACGCATGTTCACTCATTTCAGTTCCTATTTTACTATCTCCCTGAATTAAATTAAATACTCCTTTAGGAACTCCTGCNTCATGTAAAATTTCAGCAAATATTACTGAACTCAAAGGAGCTACTTCGCTAGGCTTTAAAATTAATGTACACCCAGCTGCCAGAGCAGGAGCTACCTTACAAGTGATTTGATTTATAGGCCAATTCCATGGAGTAATCAAACCACAAACACCTATTGGCTCTTTTCTAACAATATATGTATCAAATACTTCTTCAAATTCAAATTTTTTAAGTACATTTAAAGTATTTATAAAGTGACCTAGGCCAGATGGAGCTTGTGCTTTTTGAGAAAGAGTTATTGGAGCACCCATTTCTAACGAAATAATTTCAGCAAGGTCATTCAGTCTTTTTTTGAATGAAAGAATTATACTATTAAATAGTTCGATTTTTTCTTCTAAGTTTATTGTTGAGAAACTATTAAATGCCTTTTTAGCTGATAAAACAGCCAAGTCTAAATCATCTTTATTAGCAAAAATAATTTCAGAAATAATTTTTTCATCTGCAGGATTTGATACTGCAATTCTTTCAGTACCTTTAGGATTAACCCAATCACCATTAATATAAAGTTTATTATAGTTAGTCATATATTTTAATTTAATTTTCTTTTATCTTATCAATAAATTCTAAAAAATTTACTACTAAATTTGTTTCTTTAGGATTAAATTCTTCGGCAAGCACTTTATTATTTTCATCGCTAGCATAATATTCTACACCAGCATCATTAGAATATCTTACCCATTTAAGCGTCTCAAGCTTTTTAACATGCCTTCTTACCGTTTCTAAATGCAACCCCGTCAATTCTGAAATCAATGTATAAGTAAGTATATACTTATTATCACTTTTTTCAGAATCTAGCCATTTATTTACTAAAGAAGCCCTATCCTTTTTATTAAAGCTATTAGTTACAATTAAAAAATTATGCCAAGCAATAACCTGGATAACTAGGTATGTATTAGCACTACCAAATAATTTAACTGCATCACAGGACCTTTGTATCTGAAGTTCTAAAAATTCTCTCCATATTAAAGAATAGTTTGCTTCTAATTTATTTTTTATCGTCATAAATATATCTCATTTTGAGTATATAGCTATTTGTTTTTAAAATAAAGTCTATTATAGTATACATATGGTAAGGGAATATCATATAAATGATACTATAATAAGAAAAGGTACTTTAAGAGAAAAATACAGTATTAAAGAAAAAAAGTTTGTAAATAACATTTTACATTATATTATTCAGTCTAATAGCTCTAATGACATAATTCTTAGTGNGNATGCAATTGAAAAAGACTTTATTTGNTNAAAANAATTTGCAGAAAATAAAGAAAAAAGTAATTTTGTAAAATTATTTAAAAAACAAATTAAAAAGTTTCTTCCTATAAAGACAAGGCAATAAATTTATTAGTTTTATAATAGTCTATAATAATTTTCTGGTTTATTAGAAAATTTTTATTATAATAAAGAATAATTCTTTAATATATGAGGATTTCATGATTTATAAATTATTTTACATTTTTTTTATTTTTGCTTTAACCCTTAACTCTTATTCAAAAGACCTTTCCTTAGAGTTAAAACCTGTAATAAATCTATCTTTAGCAAAAGAGATGGCAAATGCTTGTGAAAAGGATCAAAAAAAAAATGGTTATAATCCTGTTAATATTGCAATAGTGGATAGTGGTGGTGATTTAGTATTGTTTAGAAGGCAAAACAATGCTTATTTACTAAGTATAGATATAGCTCAAAAGAAGGCAAAGTCATCTGCTGGCATTCCCTTTCCCACTAGAAAAATAGAAGAAATTGTATATGGAAAAAAAGATGGCAAGCCTGGAAGAGCTCCAGGATTGGCTCATTCAAAAGATATAGTTGCTTTTGCAGGAGGATTGCCTATTAAGACAAAAGACGGGCACCTTTTAGGTGCTATAGGTATAAGTGGAGCTACAGCAGATCAAGATGAAGCATGTGCAGCTGCGGCTATAAAAGCAATAGAAGATATTCTATAGTTAATTTGAACAAACTATTTTGAAGTTTTCTGCTAATTAATTTATAATCTNATATTACACTTTTATTTTTTTTTGATACTATTAAAATATGAAAGATAAATTATCAATTCACTATATAAAAAATACAAAACTTACTAAAGAAAAGCTTGTATATGTATCAGTAACGGATTATACATCTGCAAAATGGGCAGAAATGGCTGGTGTAGATGTTGCAGTAGTTGGTGATAGCTTAGCAATGACTGCTCACGGGTACCCTAATACTATACCTGCCACTATGGACATGATGATTTTACATGCGTCTGCTATAAGAAAAGGTGCGCCAAATACTTTTGTTTTAGGCTGCATGCCTTATCAAAGTTACANTACTGAAGAAAATGCTCTGAAAAACGCAACNAGGTTTATGCAAGAAGCTAATTGTGATGCAGTAAAACCACAAGGTGGTAAAAGCCAAGCTTATATTCTAAAAAAATTAATCGACTCNGGCATACCAACAGCATCTCATATAGGCCTCACTCCTCACACTGTTGCTATGTTTGGAGGTTTTAAAATTCAAGGGAAAACATCTGAGTCTGCTATGAAAATTTTGGAAGACGCTCTTGCAATACAAGACGCAGGTTGCTTTATGTTAGAATTTGAAGCAGTACCAGCTGAAATAGCAAGAATAATTTCAAGTCAATTAGAAATTCCTACCATAGGAATAGGAGCAGGTAATGGAACTGATGGACAAATTCTGTTAGGATACGATTTATTAGGAGTATTTACTGATTTCAAACCTAAATTTACAAAAAGATACTCTAAATTAACTGAAGTAGCAGTTTCAGGACTAAAAAGTTTTATAGAAGAAGTAAAAAATGAAAAATTTCCTGATAAAGACCATTCTTATAATGTAGATCAGTCAGAATTGGAAAAATTTAAAAATTTAGTAGAAAAAAGAAAACAAATTTGACTGCATTAACTTTTAGAAAAACTTTTCCTAGACTTTAAAAATCCCAACTCATAATATTTGGAAATATCCATCGAATTCTCTCTATATCTATTCCAGCTTTCGTAAATTTTTTTTGATATACCATCCTTAGAAGCTATATCTTTAATTACTAGTTCACTATTTTCTACCCAAGCTTTAATAATACCTTCTGGAAGCATTCTAAATTTTACTTTAAATTTTTCTGACAGTTGCTTATATATAACAGTATTTCTGTAATTAAATTCAGCTAAGCTCTCTGTAATTTCTGAATAACAACATAATTTTATGAC
Organism: Alphaproteobacteria bacterium TMED93; assembly: GCA_002171495.2. Taxonomy (GTDB): domain Bacteria; phylum Pseudomonadota; class Alphaproteobacteria; order TMED109; family TMED109; genus JAYYAX01. The sequence continues at coordinate 5,050 of NHEU02000005.1, read as the reverse complement.
ATTTTTAAGGTCCTCAGGCATCGTATTATATACTTCTTTATTAATAGTTAAAGAAGTATTAAGACCTGGTTCATGTAGTCCTGGTCCGTAGCAATAAGGAACTATCTTGTGAAAACCAAAAGCAAGATCCATCCAAGGACCTCCCCACTCGACTCCATCAACTACTCCGGCTTGAAGAGATGTCATAATTTCTCCACCTGGAATATTTACAGTAATAGCCCCTATCCTACTTAAAACTTCAGCATGCATTCCAGACATACGTATTTTTAATCCTTTTAAATCTTGTAATGAGTTAATTTCTTTTTTAAACCATCCAAACATCTGAAGGCCTGCATTTCCTGAAGGGAATGCCACTAAATTAAATCTATCATATAAGTCATCCCATAACTTCTGACCNCCTCCATAAAGAATCCATGAAGTTTGTTCTAATGAACTTAGTCCAGACGGTAGAGTAGAAAAAAAAACTGTGGCAGGGTGCTTNGATATCCAATAATAAGGAGAGTCGTGACACATATCAGCTACTCCGTTTCTTACAGCATCAAAAGACTCATATGCCGGAACTAACTCTCCCGAACCAAATACTTTTATATTAATTCTTCCCTGACTTGCTTTATTTATCTTTGAAGCTAATCTACTAGCACTAGTTCCAAGNCCAGGAAAGTCCTTAGGCCATGTAGTTACCATTTTAAGAGTAAAAACATTCTTCTTTTTTTTTAATTCAGTAGAAACCAAATTTTCATTTTTATCTTTACATGAGAATAATAATGAGGTTCCACCTACTATCAAACCTGAGGTTACAACTGNTCTTCTNTTTAATAATTTTTTATTTTTTTTCATTTGTTTCCTTNGTTTTTCCTGTTGCTTCNGGAAGTATCCAAAGNCCAAATANCATAATAAGTGAAACAACCAAGATTATACTNCTTCTAATAAACTCGTAATCTGCGAAATGTTTGTAAAAAATAATACTTGTTATTAACACAACTAAAAAAGTTATAATAAGCTTTATTTTAGTTGGCATAAATTAACTTACTTTATATATTTCTTGCTATACCCGTTTAATAAAGTTCCCAACAAGCTTCTTTTTACATCTGAAGTATTAAAGAACCAATCAGCAATAGGAAATGTTAAATTCATATTTTTTTTTACCATAATTTTCTGATCATGATGAGCCATGTGATGCCTTCTTAATGTATTTATAAACGGAAAGTTTCTAACTAAAAAATTATCTTCAATATGACAACAGTAGTGCATAGTCTCATAAATTAGATACATAGATGTAGTTGTAATTAAAAATAACCAGGCTACGTTAGACGTAAAAATAAAATATAAAATACCTGCTGGCAATATGCCTATTATAGAAAAAACAATTAAAGCGTATGGAGGAAAAAAAGTTACTCTATAATCATTAGCTGATGCNAATCTCATTTCTTTCTCTGTAAAAAACTGATGATGCTGAAGAGTATGACGGGNNTATATAGCCNTTGCTCCAGGAAANTTTCTTGGCTTATGCATNACTTCTTTATGNAANAGCCATTCAAAAAAATTACAAAAAAGAAAAGTNANNGGGANAATAGAATATTCTATAAAGACAANGNTATTTAAGTTNAGAAAAAAATANGCTAATAATAAAAAACCAGTAGCGTAAATNATTGAAACATGTAANAGACCGTTGTACCAGCCTTGAACTTGGTTTCTATATTTNTCTCTAAANGATCTTTGCTTAGAAGNCATAGTAGAANNNTTAANTTCATTTAACATAAAACTATGATATAATAATTTTTAAAAAAATAAAGTTTATTATGGTAATTGTTGTTTTTGAATTTTCTACTAAACCAAATATGTCAGATGAATATTTTAAAGAAGTGGAGTTACTAAAAAAAGAATTAAAAAACGAAAAGGGTTTTATTAGCGCCAAAAGATATNAAAGTTATACTGAAAAAGATAATTATGTATCTATATCCACTTGGAAAGATAAAAAGTCAGTTGAAAAGTGGCAACAAAATAAAAAACATCAGCTTTCTCAAAATAAAGGAAAAGAGAAAATATTCAAATCGTTTAGAATACGTGTAGCAGAAGTATTTAAAGATTATAATGCTAAATAATTTATTTTAGGAATTATTTTTAAACCATTCTGGAAATGGATCTTTGAATTTTAAAGAGTTTTCTAAGTTTATAGAGTAATTTTTAATGAGAAATCCATCAAGCTTGTTTTTAATAATATTTTTATCCATTTGATTTGCTATTCCAATAAATACTATTTCCTGTCTTCTATCCCCATAATTTTTTACCCAAATTTTACTAATATTTTGTTGAAAAGTTTTGGTTTTCTAGGCTTAATAAAGGTTTTATATTCAATAGAATCTAATAGAATTCCATAGTTCTATGACACTTTACCACGTCATAATTGCATTACTTTTTAGGTCTATCTCTTTTGCTTTTCATTATATTATATTTTTGTTAATATTGAATAATTCAATAAGCCTTGGATGTATTGTAAATCTAGTTAAATTATTAGGAAATAAGTCTTTGAAAAAACCCCCATTATGTATAATTACCGGTCTCGGTGAAGGCACTGGAGGACATACNGCAAAAAGGTTTGCAAATGCTGGGTATAGAGTAGCCATGTTAGCTAGAACAAAAGAGAGATTAACTATTTATGANAGAGANTTAAAAGGATCAAAAGGCTATGAGTGTGATGTTGCTAATCTTGATTTACTTAAGGAAACCTGCGAAAGAATTAAAAAAGAAATGGGCCATCCTCAAATATTAATACATAATGCTGTTAAAGGAAACTTTGAAAAGCTACTTGAAGGAAAGCCAGAATGGTTAGAAGAAAATTTTAGAATTAATACAACTTCTTTAATGTATTTAGTTCATGCTTTTATACCTAATATGGTAGAGTCTAAAAAAGGAGTAATTATTGTTACAGGAAATACTGCGGCNAAAAGAGGAGTAGCAAATACCCCATATTTTGCTCCTACAAAAGCTGCGCAAAGAATTCTAGCTCAGTCTTTGGCAAAAGATTTTGGCCCTAAGGGTATTCATGTTGCTTACCTAACGGTAGACGCATCTATTAACACTCCATGGACTAGGAATAGAATAAAAAAACAAATCAATCAACCAGACATTATATTTACACAGCCTGAAGATATAGCAGATGAAATTTTTCATATAGCTCACCAAAAAAGGTCNGCTTGGTCATTTGATGTAGAAATTAGACCTGATATTGAACACTGGTAAAGTTAACTAGGCTTTTTAGGTTTACCTCTTTTGCTTTTCCAAGTAATTACTTTGTCTTTTATTCGTAATGTTCTATACACAAAAATTTTATTTATTGATTGATTGATAAACTAAATTTCTCATCAATCTATTAATTTTGTCTCTTTTGGTTACAGATTGTGTCATTGAAATAGCAATCAGTTCTTCTTTTGGATCTATCCAAAAATAGGTGCCACCATAGCCTAACCAATAAAAGTCACCCTTAGAACCAGGCCATGAAGATACCCCATCNTGTTCTCTTACAGCAAAACCAAGTCCAAATCCATAGCCGTTACCTGGAATACGAGAAGTGCTTCTACTAATTTTATTGTCTAAATGATTTGCAGTCATATATTCTACTGTTTTTTTTGAAAGTACTTGTTTATCCTCAAATTTTCCACCATTCAACAACATATGACAAAAATTAAGATAATCTGATACTGTAGATACTAATCCATGACCACCCTTAAAAAATAAAGGCTTTTTAGTTATATCAATTAAATTAGGTTCTTTTTCCTTAAAAGGCTCCGCTATTCTACTAAAGTTTTTTCTTTNGACATAAAAACCAGTGTCTTTCATATTTAGAGTAGAAAATATATTTTCATTTAAATAAGTCTCTAAAGAAACCTTACTTGCTATCTCAATAACTCTTCCTAATACATCTGTAGATCTTCCGTACTCCCAACTTTCACCNGGNTTATATGCTAATGGATATTTTGANAATTCTTTAACAAAATCATTAGATGTCATAGTTGCCGGCAAAGGTCTTTTTCCTAATACTGAATTTNTTAATCTTCTCTTTGCATAAGAGTCTCCAAAAATCCCATATGTGAAACCAGATGTATGTCTCAACAAGTCATGAATCTTTATCTTTCTATTAGCTTCTATAATAGCTTCTTTACTTATATTATTTTCAAAAACCTCTTGTGAAATATACATATTTGTAAATTCAGGTATATATTTTTCTAGTTTTTCATCTAAATATATTTTTCCTTTTTCATTGAGCATCATGGCTCCAACACTCACTATTGGCTTAGTCATAGAATAAATACGAAAAATAGAATTTATTGACATTTTAATTTTTTTATCTGGGTCTTGCATTCCAAATGCCTTTAAGTAACCCACTTTACCGTATCTAGATATAGCTATAACAGCTCCTGGTATTTCATTATTTTCAACTAACTCATTAAAAGTTTTATCAATATAATTTAATCTTTTTTCTGAAAGTCCAATTTCATTCGGATTTACAATTGGCAAAGATATTTCATTAGCATTGGATATAATTACTAAAAAAAATACTACTAGATTTATTAATAATATTTTTGAGAAAAACATATGAATTTACCTTTTAAATGTAAATTAAAGAACAGCATATAATTATATTTCAAAACTATCTACAGTTTTTTTAAAAGCTTTCTTAAAAACACCCATCACACTACAACAAAAAATAGCTATAATCTTTTGGATGAATTTTCTTTTAAGCTTTTCCCATTCTGTTTTGAACCTCCGACTATTGCATCACTTCTATGATGACTTTTCTATTTTATCAAAAAAACCCTTAATTATTTGCTGTTGTAGTCGCCTAAATATATTCCTAGAGAAAAAGCAGTTTTTAATAAAGTATCATCTTTTGTAACTTGCCTATAGTCTTTTATACCCATTTCTATTGGAACGTCAGTAACTTTTCTGTCTTGCCAAACTACTAATCTAGAAAATTTTTTATTTGCTGCTAAATCAACTGCAAAAACTCCAAAAGCACTAGCTAAAATTCTATCTATTGCAACTGGCGTCG
>NHEU02000058.1 GCA_002171495.2 Alphaproteobacteria bacterium TMED93 | reverse complement strand
AATCATATAAAAGGAGCTTCTTCAAACTTTCTATGTAATCATCCATATCACCATCCGGAGGAACTACAACTGTAGTTGCCCATCCCATTACATGATCGCCCGTAAAAAGAATTTTTTCTTGCTCTAAAGAGTAACATAGATGATTTGATGTATGCCCAGGTGTATGAATAGCCTTAATAGTCCAATCCTCTCCTTGGATTATATCATTATCTTTTAGCCTAATGTCTGGAACAAAGTTTTTATCATGTGCCTCTTCAAACCTATTTCCTATTATTCCTTTAGGGTAAGAGTCAAAAGCATAGGTTTTTGCTCCTGTTTCTTTTTTAAGAATATTTGCAGCAGGAGAATGATCTGCGTGCGTATGAGTAACTAATATATGTGATATGCGCTTCCTATCTATAGAATTTAGCAACTTATTTATGTGACTTTCAATTAAAGGGCCTGGGTCTATGATGCAAACTTGTTTTCTTCCTATAATAAAGGTTCCTGTTCCAAAAAGAGTAAAAGGGCTAGGGTTAGGCGCCATTAACTTTTTTACTAAGAAACTAATTTTTTCAACATTATCATAGTTTTTTAACGAATGATTTCTTAAATTTTTTTGCATTTGAATATATTAAAGCTTAAACAATATAAATAAAGAAATAAATTAGTTTACAATTTTTTACTAAAATTATTTAATAAATATCATGAAAAAAAATGAAACTATTCCAACAAAACCAAGAGACGCAGCTAGTGTAATAATATATAAAAAAAAAAATAAAAAATATTATGTATTAATGGGAAAAAGATCAATTAAATCAAAATTTATGCCNAGCATCTATGTTTTTCCAGGTGGTGCAGTCGATAAAGTAGATTACCAGNTTAAAAACTTTTTTAATTTGCCTATAAATATTAATAAAAATAAAATTAAAACAAGATCTGATAATCATACAAGGGCAATTATGTTAGCTGGAGTTAGGGAAACAGCAGAAGAGTGTAATTTATTCTTAGCAAAAAGAAATATAGATAACAAAAATAAAATTCCTTTTCTAAATAATAGCTGGGATAAATTTTTAAAGAATTCCCTATCTCCGTGTTTTGACAACTTATTTTATTTTGGTAGAGCTATAACTCCTACTTATTTAAGAATTAGATTCCATGCAAGGTTTTTTATAGCTAACTATGAAAATTTTATAGGGACAATTAAATCTAATGGAGAACTTGATGATCTGGGTTGGATAGAAATTAATAAAGCAAAATTACTTCCTATTGCTGATGTGACAGAGTTCTTAATAGATAGGTTAATTAATCTAAAAGAAAATAAAAAATTATTTGATAAAAAAAATTCATATCCTATGTTTACTAGAAAAAATAATAAAGANTGGGTTAAGTGGGATTAATAAATTTTTATGGAGAAACAAATGAATNCTNTTTTTAAAGAAGTTTTACATANAGGTCTGANNCAAGAAGTNACNNTNAANAAAGTTCTTATAGATAAAAAATCTAAGNACCAAAGAATACAAATATTAGATACNNCAGTTTATGGGAGAATTTTAGTTNTNGATGGAATTATNCAANTTACAGAAAAAGATGAAGCTGCATATTCAGAAATGTTAGTTCATCCAGCTATACAGGTTTTAAAAAGCCCTCAAAATGTTTTGATTATAGGAGGAGGTGATGGAGCAGTTGCGGANGAAATACTAAAATATAATTTTATAAAAAAAATAGATCTAGTTGATATAGATAAAGAGGTTGTTAAACTAAGTNCTAAATATTTTAAAAAAATAAATAAAAATTCTTTAAACAATAAAAAGGTTAATATATTTTTTCAAGACGCTTTTGACTTTATAGCTGCTACTAAAAATAAATATGATTTAATAATAGCCGATAGACCTGACCCTGTAGGAGCAGGTAAAAGTTTATTCAAGGAGAAGTTTTATAAAAATGTTAATAATATTTTAATGGCTGAAGGAATAGCAATATTTCAAAGTGGTGTTCCCTTCTTACAAAAGTCAGAAACTAAAGAAGTTCTTAAGTATGTAAATAAAACTTTTAAAAAAAATGGAGTTTTTTTAACAGTTGTACCCTCTTATATAGGCGGTTATATGGCATTAGTTTGGAGCTCTAATAAAGTTGATTTGAAAAAAAATAAATTAATAAATAGAAAAGCAAAAATTAAAACATCTTATTACAATGAAGAAATAAGAAAAGGTGCATTTTATTNTCCAAACTTTCTAAAGTTTGTATAAGTTTTATTCAATAAAGTATTCAGAAATATTTTTTATACCATTAAAATTAGAGCTGTATACTGTTGTATAAGCGCCCGCAGATAGTATTCTTAATTTATCACCACTCTTTAAATTACTAGGAAGAATACATTCTTTTTTCTTATAAATAATATCGTGCCCATCACATGTTGGTCCAGCTAGAATAAAGTTTTCTTTTTTAACTTTTTTTGATACTTTTGCCTTTATTTCATAATGAATAGCCTCTCCCTCTGTCTCAGCTAGACCATTGTACCTTCCTACATCAATATAAACCCATCTTTTTTTATTGTATTGATCTCTAGAAGAAACTAATATAACTTCTGTTTCTATTACTCCAGCGTTAGCTACTAAAAACCTTCCTGGTTCAATTATTATTCTTACTGGTTTTAAATTTCCAAAATTAGTATTTATAGACTTGAGAATATTAGAAGAATAAATTTTACAGTTATAAACCTTATTTTTATAAGTAGTTGGNATACCTCCACCTAAATTTAGGAAACTAAGTATAACTTCTTTTTTGGAGAGAGATTTAAAAATATTTGATGCATAAGCTATTGCCTTTTGCCAAGTTTCTAAGGACAGTTGTTGTGAACCTACATGAAACGAAACTCCTATAGGCCTTAGTCCTATTTCCTTTGCTTTTAAGATTAATTTTTCTGCAGTTTTATTAGAGCAACCAAATTTTTTTGAAAGTGGCCACTCTGCTCCCCCATTGGGAACCATTAATCTACAAAACACATTAACACCNGGAGCTTTTTTAGCTATTTTTATTAATTCTTCGTGAGAGTCAAATGCAAAGAGATTTACTCCAAGTTTATATGCTTTCTTAATATCTATCTCTTTTTTAATAGTACTTCCAAAAGATATTTTTTTTGGACTAACTCTAGCTTTTATACAACTTTTAATCTCCTCAATACTTGCACAATCAAATGAACTTCCTAATCTATTTAATAACTTTATAATTTTTGTATTAGGATTAGCTTTAACTGCGTAATAAATCTCTATATTTTTGTATAGATTTTTTGTATATAAATAGTTTTTTTTTACTTTAGATAAATCAAAAATTAGAGCAGGAGACTCTGGTTTTTTTTGTTCTAGCCAATTAAGACATCTATTTGTCAATTTTTATAACCCCTCTTTTAATCTTTTTTAAAATTTTCTTTTTTGGTTTCAGTTTTTTAATTAGATATTCTNCAGCAGCCTCAGGTTTAGTATCACCGCACATGAATATATCAAAAGCAATATAATCTCTTTCTGGCCATGTATGAACACTAATATGGGATTCAGCCAATACTGCAACACCTGATATGCCCTGCTCTTTTCCAAACCTATGCAAATGAATATGTAATAAAGTGGCTCCCGCCAAATTAATAGCATTTTTTAAAGTTTTTTTTAGGGTTCTTACAGAGTTATCAAAATCAACTCCCCAGAGATCTAATAAAAGATGATTTCCAGCATATAACTGTTTCTTATCTACTATAAAGTGGTCAGCAGATATGTTTTTTCTAGAAATTAGTTTTTTTTGAGATGTAATACTCTCTTTTTCAAAATACTCCATAAGACAATCTCCTAATTATGGTAGGGCTGGAGAGACTCGAACTCTCAAGGATTTACTCCGGGGGATTTTGAATCCCCTGCGTCTACCAATTCCGCCACAGCCCCTTTTTTAAAAAAATATTAAGATAAATTAATAAACTTTTTTAAGAAATATACAATATTTTTTTATTATATTAAAAGATCTAATTATCTTCTCATTTTTATAGATAAATAATACCTTGATTTTTAATATTAGCTTACTCTAGTATATGAATGTTATTATTTATTCTTTCTACTTAGTTTNTAAAGTCAGCTTTTTATTATAAACCAATATTCAAAAAGAAAGAAAATTAATAAACAATAAAAATGACCTATGAAAAAACTAACTTTTAATATAATAAGTAAAATAATAAAAATCTCTGATAATAAAAAGTCTCTTAATTTTTTAGCTATATTTTCATTTCTGGAGTCAATTATTATACCTATACCTCCNGATNTTTTTTTAATTCCTATTACTTTNACTAAAAGGTATAAGTGGTTTTATTTAGGAATTTTNACTACTTTTTTTTCAATTTTAGGTGGNATNTTNGGATATNTAATAGGAATGTATTTTTGGGATTTANTTGGTATGAAAATTGTTAATTTTTATGATGCGCATCATCATATTGATTATATAAAGAGCNTTTTTAATAAGTATGGCTGGGCAGTTATATTAATAGCAGGGTTTTCTCCAATTCCTTATAAGATATTTACAGTGAGTAGTGGAATGATGGGGTATGATTTTGTAATTTTTTTACTTTGCTCTTTAATTTCAAGAGGCTTAAGATTCATAAGCTTAACCTTTTTGGTAAATAAGTATGGTGAAAAAAGTATAAAGCTTGCAGAAAAACATTTTTTTAAATTTGCTATTACACTTAGTTTAATATTTATAATATTTGTGCTTTTAATATTTTAGATATGTATTTAAGTTATAAAAACTTTTTTTATTCTAGTTTAATTATCAGCACATTAAGTGTAGCTACATCGTTTTTTTTCGAATATTATTATAACCTAACTCCTTGCAAAATATGTTTAATACAAAGATACATGTGGATATTAATTTCAGTTTTTTCTTTTATCGCTTTATTTAGGGTTGCTAGTAAAAAAATTATTTCTTTAATAACTTTAATTGCTTATTTTTTATTATCATTAATAGCTCTCTATCATACTGCCATTGAATTAGGATTTATTAGTAATATATTTTCGTGTACAACAACTTCAGGTTTAGAAGCTACTAGTGTAGAACAACTGAGTGATATTATTATGAATACAGAAAATAATGATTGTGCTTTTCCAAAATTTTCTTTTTTGGGTATTACTTTTTCCAATTTAAGTTTTATTGNAAGCACTATTCTGCTTTTTTTAAACTTGCAAGTTACAAAAAAAATATTATGTAATAATTATGAATTATAAAAAAAAAATAGATCAGATAATCCGTGTTGACCTTGCAGGTGAAAAAGGAGCAATAGGTATTTATAAGGGACAGCTTGCAATTATTAAGGATAAATCATTTTCTAAAGAAATTAATAAAATGTTAAAAAAAGAAGAAGAACACTTTAAAAAATTCAGCGAATTGCTGATTAAGTATAGGGTACGACCTACTGTTTTGGATCCTTTATGGGAAAAAGGTGCATTTGGACTTGGGTTATTATCAGCAGCATTAGGAAAAAAAGCAGCAATGGCCTGTACAGAAGCAGTAGAAGAAGTAATAATTGACCATTATCAAAATCAATCAAAATATCTTAAAGGAAAAGATAATAGTTTAGCTAAAGTCACTAGAAAGTTTGCTGATGATGAAAAAGAGCACATGCACCAAGCAAAAAATTATGATACAGGAAATGACTTTTTTCATAAAGCTTTTAAGATTAGCGTAAAGTCTCTTTCAAAACTTGCTATTAAACTCTCAGAAAAAATTTAACTTGTTGTAAAGGATTCTCCACACCCACAACGAGCAGTCTCGTTAGGGTTTTGAAATGTGAATCCTTGTTTAAATTTTTCTTGCTTCCAATCAATAGTAGAACCTAATAAAAACATTACAGCACTTGGNTCAATTATAAAGATAACTCCGTCTTTTTTAATAACTTCATCTCCTTCATTAATTTTTTCAGACATAGATACTTCATATGTCATACCTGAACAACCTCCTTGGGAAACACTTACACGAAGACCCACAATATTCTTATTCTCATTTAAAAGGTATTTTGCTCTACTTACAGCATTGTCAGTAATGCTTACTAATGGATTGTTTTTCATATTAAACCTAACTCTAATTTTGCAGCTTCCGTCATTTTATCTTGGTCCCACGGGGGCTCCCAAGTTATCTGTACTTTTACATCCCTAACTCCATTAACCAGCAACACAGTATCTGCTATTTTTTCTGGTATACTTTGGGCTTCTGGACAGTGAGGAGTCGTCAAAGTCATAGTTATTTTCACATCATTTTCATTACTTATATCAATATCATATATCAAGCCTAACTCATATACTGAAACTGGAATTTCAGGATCAAATACTGTTTGCAAAGCTTCTATAATTTTTGTTTTTAAGTTTTCTTTTTCGTTAGTCATATTATTCAAAAATACTTTTTTATATCATTTAAGTTATCTAAAAAATAATTTACATCATCAAAATCATTATAAATACCCACTGATGCCCTTAAAGTAGTATCTACTTTAAAATATCTCATTGCAGGCTGAGCACAATGATGTCCTGCCCTTAGCGCTATACCTCTTTTATCTAATAGCAATGCTAAATCATGAGGGTGAGCACCTTTATATAAAAATGATACTATACTTATTCTCTCTTTAGGATCTCCTATTAACTGTATATCATCATCTTTTTTAAGTTTTTCCAATAGATAGTTAGTTATCATTATACTATGGTTCTTAATTTTAGACATTCCTATCTTTTTTACAAAGTCTATAGCATGTCCTAATGAAATTGCTCCAACTATATTTGGAGTACCAGCTTCAAATTTGTGTGGGATCGGTGCAAAAGTTGATTTTTGTATAGAAACAAAATCAATCATCTCTCCTCCTGTCTGGTATGGATCTAAATCTTCTAAGATGCTTCTTTTTCCAAATAAAACTCCTATACCTGAAGGTCCATATAATTTATGTCCTGAGAACACATAAAAGTCACAACCTAAATCCTGTAAATCTATTGGTATATGAGGAGCAGCCTGACACCCATCTATAACTGTAATAATATTANGTTTGTTTGCCTCAGCACAAATTTCTTTAATGGGNAGCAAAGATCCTAAAGAGTTAGTAATNTGTGGAAGTGCAATTACTTTAGTATTTTTACTAATTAGTTTTTTTACATCCTCTAAATTTATATCTCCGTTTGTATTAGGTTTTATCTCAAGAAGATTTGCTTTTTTTTGTTCACATACTATTTGCCAAGGTATGATATTAGAATGATGTTCAAGAGTACTGATTANAACTTCATCTCCTTCAGAAATAAATTTTTTCATTAGGCAGTTGGCAACTAAATTAATACCTTCAGTGGCTCCTCTTGTAAATATTATTTCTTCTGTAAAATTAGCATTCAAAAAGGACTTTATTTTTTCTCTAGAACTCTCATATGCATCAGTAGCTACCTGACTAAGATAATATATTCCTCTATGTACATTAGCGTATTTATTTTCATATACCTGCTTCATACTATCTATAACAACCTCAGGTTTTTGTGCACTTGCAGCCGAGTCTAAGTATACTAGATTTTTTCCATTAACTTTAGTTTTAAATATAGGAAATTGTTTTTTTATCTCCCCAAAGGATTTACATGTTTTAAGGTTATCTAGTTTCATTTATAAATCTTTCCCAATAAACATTTTTTTTACTTCACTTTTCAAGTTTTCAAATAAATTATTATCACTAAAATTTAGTTCACTTATAAATGCTGAAACTAACATTTCTATAGCTTCCTTTTTTGAAAAACCTCGGCTTTGCAAATAGAATACCTTATCTTTTTCTAATTCACCAAATGAGGATCCATGGGAACATGANACATCATCTTCAAAAATNTCTAGNTCTGGTTTAGAAAAAGCCTTAGCTTTATCATTTAATAATAAAGCCTTAGAAAAAAAATTACCTGAACTGTTCTTAGCACCTTTCATTATTTTTATTTTTCCATTCAATGAAGTTTTTGAAGCATCAGCAGATATCATTCTCCAGTCTTGTTTGCTNTCAGAACTAAATGCATTATGCGTTACTTTGCAGAATACATCGCTGTTTTCAATAAGCCTTGATAATAGCATTCCTTTGATTTCTACCTTAGAATTTTCTCCATTTAAAAAAACTCTAATGTCTTTCTTAGAATTTCCTTTGTTNATAGATGCAAATTCTAAAAGCGCANCTTTTTCTAAATGAAAATTGTATGAGGAAGTATTTAANTTCATAGATTGATTAAGACTAAAGTTTGACATTCTTACTTTTGAATTTTTTTCTAAGTAAACCTCATAAAAAACATTAGTCCAATTATTTTCTTCAATGTAAGATGTCAAATCCAAAAAATTTACTTCTGAATTTTTATTAGCAACTAAGAGAATATATGGATTAATTATAGTTTCATTAGCTGAAATTTGATTGTAAAGGCAAATTTCATTATCAATTTTAGAGTCAGCAGCTACCTCTATAACTACCCCTTGATTAAGAAGAGAATTTAGCGACAGTAAGCTTGTAGTTTTATTATCAACTATACCAGATATTCTGTCTTCTGAATATTTCTTGCTATTAGAATATATTTTATCGACTATAGTTTTGTCTTTATTATAATACTCTTGGAGACTATGAATCTTTACTTTATCTTCAGTATTAGTTTCTGTTAGCTTTTTGTCTAATACTCCGTTGTTAAAAACTATTAAATTCTTGAATGAAATATTTTCTTTTTTAAAAAGAGGTTTATTTTCTGAAACTAGTAGATTCCACTTTTGTTTAATAAAGGCATTTACATTAAAGTTTTTCCACTCCTCTGCCTTGTTATCAGGAAAAATATTATCTAATAATTCTTTGTTAAGAAGTTCGTTATTTAACCAAGACTTATTTAATTCTTTTAAATTAGTTTTTTTTAATTTATTTAAATAATCTTTTAATAGCATTTAAGAGAACTCCTTGTATCCCTTTTCTTCTAATATTTTTACTAAATCATAATCACCTGACTCAACTATTTTTCCATTATTAAAAATGTGAACCTCATCAGGAATTACGTGGTCTAACAACCTTTGATAGTGAGTAATAATTAACATAGAATTTTTCTTGCTGCTATNCTCTGATATACCTTTAGAAATCACTTTAAGTGAATCAATATCAAGTCCTGAATCAATTTCATCTAAAACACATAATTTTGGTTTTAATAAAAGCAGTTGTAGNATTTCATTTTTCTTCTTTTCTCCTCCTGAAAAACCTGCATTCATGTCTCTTGAAAGAAAAGATTTATCNAGCCCAAGTTTGNTGGCAATCTGGTTTATCTCTTCTAAAAAAATTCTTGTGTTAACAGGTTCAATACTATTTTTTTTTCTAATGGAATTAATAGCTGTTCTTAAAAAAGATGAATTAGCTATCCCTGGAATTTCAACAGGATATTGAAACGCCATGAAAATTCCCAAAGCAGCTCTCTCTTCAGGATTAATTTTAAGAATATCAGTATCTTCAAATTTTATGCTACCTTCTTTTATATCATATCCTGATTTACCAGATATTACATTAGAAAGTGTTGACTTTCCTGATCCATTGGGGCCCATTACTGCAACTTTTTTACCCTCATCGATTTTTAAGTCTAAGTTATTGATTATTAATTTATTTTCTACAGAAACAGATAAATTTGATATTTCTAACATTATCCGACTGCTCCCTCTAAGCTTAGTTCTAAAAGTTTTTTTGCTTCAACAGCAAACTCCATTGGAAGGCTTTTAAAGACTTCTCTACAAAACCCATTAACAATTAATGCTGTAGCATCCTCTTCAGTAATACCTCTTTGCAAACAAAAAAATAATTGTTCTTCACTAATCTTTGAAGTAGATGCTTCATGCGCTACATCAGAAGATTTATTTCTAACATCTATGTAGGGAACTGTATGTGCTCCACAATCATTTCCAATTAAAAGTGAATCACACTGTGTAAAGTTTTTTGTATTATCTGCCTTTGGTAAAATACTNACTAATCCTCTATAAGTTTGTTGTCCTCTTCCAGCAGAAATTCCTTTAGAAACAATTCTTGAGGATGTATTTTTTCCTATATGAATCATTTTGGTTCCTGTATCTGCTTGCTGACAATTATGNGATAAAGCAACTGAATAAAACTCTCCTGAAGAGTGATCTCCTTTTAATATTACACTAGGATATTTCCAAGTAACTGCTGATCCAGTTTCTACTTGAGTCCATGAAATTTTAGAATGTGCTTCTTGGCAAATACCTCTTTTAGTAACAAAATTATATATTCCCCCTTTTCCATTTTTATCTCCAGGATACCAATTTTGCACAGTAGAATATTTGATTTCAGCATTCTCTAAAGCAACTAATTCTACAACAGCAGCATGAAGTTGATTTTCGTCTCTCATAGGAGCTGTACAACCTTCTAAATAAGAAACATATGAGTTTTTGTCTGCTATTATTAGAGTTCTTTCAAACTGCCCCGTGTTTGCAGCATTAATTCTAAAATAAGTACTTAATTCCATAGGGCACCTTACCCCCGGTGGAATGTAAACAAAAGAACCGTCGCTAAAAACTGCTGAATTTAAATTAGAAAAATAATTGTCGTTCACCGGCACAACTGTACCTAAATACTTTTTTACTAAATCAGGATGATTTGCCACCGCTTCAGAAAATGAGCAGAAAATAATTCCTAGCTTACTTAATTCACTTTTAAAGGTGGTTGCCACAGACACACTATCAAATACTGCATCAACTGCTACTTTGTGACTGTTTTTAACTCCGGCTAAAAACTCTTGTTCCTTAAGAGGTATTCCTAATTTATTATATGCTCTCAACAGCTCAGGATCTACATCATCTAAAGACTTAGGCTTATCATCTTCCGATTTAGGCGCAGCATAGTAATGAATGTCTTGAAGGTCAATTTTACTATATTTTAGATTTGCCCAGGTAGGAAAATTATCTTTTCTTTTTTCTAGTGTATCAAATGCTTTCAATCTCCAGTCTAATAACCACTTAGGTTCTTTTTTCTTTTTTGAAATAAACCTAACTATATCCTTATTTAATCCTTTAGGAGCTAAATCCTGTTCTATATCAGTAGTAAAGCCATACTTATATCTAGAAGCTTCTTCTACTAATTTTGTTGTCTCATCACTTGTTCTCATAATTTACCTATAGTTTATACTGATATTAGTCTATGAAGGATCTACTTTGATCAGTAATATCATTAATTTTAATTTTATGTAAAGTAGCTTGCACCGAATTATTAACTTTGCTCCAAACATTTTTAGTAATGCATGTGCAATATAAGTTACAATTTTTTTCTTCACTTATCTCTACACATTTAGTTAAAGCTACAGGGCCTTCAATAGCTTCTATAATATCCTTTATTGATACCTCTTTTAGACTTTTAAATGGCCAATATCCTCCATTTGTACCTCGCACTGGCTTTAATATTTTTGCTTTAACTAAAAGGGATAATATTTTATTTACTGTAGATATACCTAAACCAGTTTTATTAGAAATACTCCTAGCAGTTAGTTTTTTATCTTGGAAACAGCAAAGTATTAATACAGAATAATCAGCTAATCTAGTAATTTTTAACATGACAGTAATATATACTAATTTGGTAAAGTATCAAGCTTTCAAGATAAAAATTTATGTATAGAGTCAGCTGCATCTCTTCCTTCTTTAATAGCCCAGACTACCAATGATTGTCCTCTTCTTGAGTCTCCTGCAGCAAATACCTTTTTATCTGAAGTTAAATAGTTTTTTTGGGACGCAGATATATTACCTTTATCATCAAGCTTTAGTTTTAATTCTTGTATTGGCCCTTTTTTTAAAGGATGTACAAATCCCATAGCTAAAAGCACTAAGTCAGCTTTAATTTTAAAGTTACTATTTTTTATTTCCTTAAAATTTTTATCAATTTTAACACAATTTAGACCTGTCACCTTGTTAGATTTAACTTCAAATGATTTAGTAAGAACGGACCAATCTCTTTTTACTCCTTCCTGCTGAGAAGATGACGTTCTTAATTTTAAAGGCCAGTTTGGCCAAGTTAATTCTTTATTTTCATTCTTTGGAGGCATCGGCATAATCTCTATTTGTTTAACGCTTTTTGCTCCTTGCCTAATTGAAGTACCTATACAATCCGAACCTGTATCTCCTCCTCCGATAACTACAACATTTTTATTTTTAGCTGAAATTTTCAACTCTTCTCTATTTATTTCCCCAGAAACCATCTTATTTTGCATAGGTAAAAAATCCATTGCAAAATTAACACCGCTAGCTTCTCTTCCAGGAATGTTTAAATCTCTAGCATGCTCAGACCCTGAACAGATTAAAACTGCATCATANTCTTTTTTAAGTTTACTAACGCTTAAATCATTTCCTATGTCTATAGAAGTTTTGAATACAACACCTTCTTTTTTCATTTGCTCAACACGTCTATCAATTAGATGTTTTTCCATTTTAAAGTCAGGAATTCCATACCTCAATAACCCTCCTATAAGCTTATTTTTCTCAAATACGACAACATTGTAACCCTTCCTAGCTAATTGCTGTGCAGCTGCCATACCTGCTGGGCCAGANCCAATTACAGCTACAGATTTAGAAAGCTTTTTTAATGGCTTTTGTGGCTTTACTAGACCTAACTTCCATCCTTTATCTATTATTGCACATTCAATAGTTTTAATTGTAACTGGGCTATCCTCTATATTTAATGTACATGCTGCTTCACATGGAGCCGGGCAAATTCTTCCTGTAAACTCAGGAAAATTATTTGTAGAATGTAATGTCTTTAATGCATTCTCAATATCATCATTATAAACCATGTCATTCCAATCAGGTATAATATTATTTACAGGACAACCAGAGTGACAGTAAGGAATTCCACAGTCCATACATCTAGAAGCCTGAATTTTTAAATCTTTTTCACTCAGTGGAACTAAAAANTCTTTGAAACTTTTAATTCTATTTTTTACAGAAAAGTAATCTCTATCTTTTCTATCATGGTCTAAAAAACCTGTAACCTTACCCACTTTCTACTCTCCTANTTTTTTTAAATTATAATTTTTTTTATTCATATTTTCTAAAGCTATTTTGTAGTCTTTTGGAAATACCACAGTAAAATTTTCTTTTTCTTTATCCCAATTGTTTAATAACGTTTTAGCTAAAGAACTTCTGGTAAACTTAAAATGATTTTTTAATAAAAAATGAATTCTATCTTCATGAAACTCCAACATATTATTTTTCAAAAAATCGAAGGTATATTTTCTAGTATTATTATTTGATTTCTTNACTTTAGATAAGTCTATTAAACTTAGGTTACATTGCTTTTCAAAAGTGTTATCCTTATCATAGATATAAGCAATTCCCCCAGACATGCCTGCTCCAAAATTTTTTCCTGTTTTCCCCAAACACACAACTACGCCTCCTGTCATGTACTCACAACCATGGTCTCCTAAACCTTCAACTACTGCCCAAGCTCCAGAATTCCTTACTGCAAACCTTTCACCACCTATACCCCTNAAATAACACTGACCAGCGATAGCACCATATAGTACAGTATTTCCNATAATTATACTATCTTCTGGTATTATCTTAGAGTCTTCTGTGGGAAATATATTAATTTGTCCACCACATAAACCTTTTCCAACATAATCATTAGCTTCACCAGCAAGATTAAAGGTAATACCATNNCTACTAAAAGCTGCAAAAGATTGTCCTGCCGTACCTTTTAGGTTTATAGTGATACTATTTTCTCTNAAACCTTCATGTCCATAAATTTTTGCAAGATATCCAGAAAACATTGCTCCTGCCGACCTATCGGTATTATAAATATTATAATTCATTACAAGTTTTTTATTTTTTGAAAATTTACTCTTAAATTCTTTAATAAATTTAGTATCTAATACGTCTATTAGCGCATGTTCTTGGCTTTTAGTGTTATAAACCTGTTTTCTATTTTTAGTATTAGGGGAATAAAATATATTTTTAAAGTTTAAACCTTTAGTTTTCCAAGAAGTTAAACTTTTATTAAATGATAATTTTTCTGTTCTACCTATTAAGTCACTAAATTTTTTTATACCCATCTTTGCCATGATTTGTCTTATTTCTTCTGCTACATAAAAAAAGTACTTTATAACGTGCTCTGGTTTGCCTGCAAACTTTTTTCTTAGTATTGGATTCTGAGTAGCTATACCAACAGGACATGTATTTAAATGACATTTTCTCATCATTATACAACCCATCGCTATCAATGGTGCTGTAGAAAACCCAAATTCATCAGCTCCTAATAAAGCTCCTATAACAACGTCTCTCCCAGTTCTTAACCCTCCATCTACCTGAAGAGCTATTCTACTTCTTAAGTTATTTAAAACCAGAGTTTGCTGAGTTTCTGCTAGTCCAAGTTCCCAAGGAGATCCAGCGTGTTTTATGGAGGTTAATGGACTCGCACCAGTCCCTCCTTCAAAGCCAGAAATAGTAATATGGTCAGCCTTAGATTTTGCAACTCCAGCAGCAACAGTACCAACGCCTACTTCTGATACCAGTTTAACAGAAATTCTAGCTTTGGGGTTAACATTTTTTAAGTCAAAAATTAGTTGGGCTAAATCTTCTATTGAATATATNTCATGATGTGGAGGTGGAGATATTAAACCTACACCAGGAGTTGAAAATCTAACCTCTGCAA
The DNA here is from genome assembly GCA_002171495.2 of Alphaproteobacteria bacterium TMED93. GTDB lineage: Bacteria > Pseudomonadota > Alphaproteobacteria > TMED109 > TMED109 > JAYYAX01. The sequence goes on along the minus strand of NHEU02000058.1, from coordinate 22,619 downwards.
TTACATTGTCTACTTTGTGTCCTGGCAGTTGACCTCCCTCACCGGGTTTTGCACCTTGGGCAATTTTAATTTGTATATCCGTACTATTTACCAAATATTCTGTGGTAACTCCAAACCTACCAGAAGCAACCTGTTTAATAGCACTTTTTAAGTTCTGTCCATTTTTTTGTTTTTTAAATCTAAATCTTTCCTCTCCTCCCTCTCCAGTGTTGGACCTTCCTCCCATAGCATTCATGGCTGCGGCAAGTGTAGTATGAGCTTCTCTACTAATAGAACCAAAAGACATTGCTCCGGTTGAAAACCTTTTTACTATTTCAGAAGCACTTTCAACTTTTTTAATGTTAATTGGTTTTTTTGAATACTTTATTTCAAATAACGATCTAGGGTTTAAGTGTCCGTTCTTAGTTCCGTTTATATTTTTAGCATAGTCATCGTACTTATTTTCGTCTTGACCTCTCACAGATAGCTGTAGGTCTGAGATAGTATCAGGGTCCCAAACATGCTTTTCTCCATTTAATCTATAAGCATACTCCCCTCCTATATTTAGTCTAAATAACTTTTTTTCAACAGCACTGATGCCTTCTATGTGCCTTCTTCTAGTTTCATTAATTACTTCTTCAAAACCGACTCCTTCTATTAAGCTAGATGTACCTGTAAAATATTTATCAATAAAAATTGAATTTAGCCCTACTGCATCAAAAATTTGAGCTCCATTGTATGATTGATAGGTAGAAATACCCATCTTTGACATAACCTTTAAAATGCCCTTTCCTATTGCTTTGATATATTTTTTTTCTAATTCAATAACATTTTTAAAATTGTTTTGAGGCCCCATTATTTCTCTTAAACTCTCTAGTGCCAAATAGGGATGAACTGCCTCAGCACCATATCCTGCTAAAACAGAAAAATGATGAACCTCTCTTGCTTCTCCTGTCTCCACAACTATACTACATTTAGTTCTTAATCCTTTTGTTATAAGGAATTGATGAACTGCAGACAAAGCTAGTAGTGATGGAAAAGCTATATTTTTTTTAGAAGTTTTTTTATCTGAAAGTATTACAATTTTACAACCTTTATTTTTTACTTCTTGCTCTACTTGTCTGCAAATTTTTACTAATTTTTTTTCTACATTGACAAGACTATCCTCAATGTCAAAAATTGTGTCAAACCTTTTTACTTTAAAATTACTCTTTTGATTTTTTGATATTTGTTCGACTTTTCTAATTTCTAAAGTTGATAAAATTGGCTGTGTTAACATTATCCTTTTTTTATTGTCTATCCCAAGGTTTAATAAATTTGCTCTTTCACCTAAGTAACTAATTAGACTCATAACTGTTTCTTCTCTTATGGGATCTATTGCAGGGTTTGTTACCTGTGCAAAGTTCTGTTTGAAGTAATTAAATAAAAGTTTATTTTGTCTAGATAAAACTGCAATAGGGGTATCAGTTCCCATCGAACCAGTGGCCTCTGCCGTATTTGCCACCATAGGTTTCATTAAAAATTTAATATCCTCTTCAGTATACCCAAAAAGATTTTGTTTTATTTTAATATTTTTATCTTTTTCTAATTGAAAATTTTTTGATGAAACTTCTTCCTTTAAGGTAACTATATTTTCTTTTATTATTTTACTATAATCNNATTTACCATACATTTGCTTTTTGAGGTCATTGTCTTGAACAATCTTACCTTTCTCTAAGTCAACCAAAAGCATTTTTCCTGGCCTCAGTCTATCTTTTTTTATGATTAAATTTTCNGCTACTCTTAAAACTCCCATCTCGGAAGACAACACTATTCTGTCATCTGAAGTAATAAAATATCTTGCTGGTCTGAGTCCATTTCTATCTAATGTTGCTCCAATTTTTTTTCCGTCTGTAAAAGCTACTGCTGCTGGACCATCCCATGGCTCGCTAAACTGGGAGTAATATTTGTAAAAGTCTTTTTTTCTCTTATTCATATTTGTTGCATTTTGCCATGCCTCTGGGATAAGAAGCATCATAGCATGCTCTATTGAATATCCACCTGCAGTTAAAAGTTCTAACGCATTATCAAAACAAGCAGAATCAGATTGCCCGAAAACAATTAAAGGCCAAATTTTTTTTAAATCTTTTCCTAAAACTTTACTTTCTAAAATTAACTTTCTAGCATTCATCCAATTTACATTACCTCTTACAGTATTTATTTCACCATTGTGGCAAATCATTCTAAAAGGTTGTGCTAAGTCCCAAGATGGAAAAGTATTAGTAGAAAATCTTTGATGTATAAGAGAGAAATTACTAACGTACGATTTATTTCTAAGATCAAGAAAATACTTTTTGACTAAATTAGATAATAACATCCCCTTGTANGTAATTATTTTATTAGAAAATGAGCTAATNTAAAAATTATTAAAAACCTTGTTATTTTTAGATAGTCTAGTAATTTCATTTGAAATTTGTTTNCTNGCTATAAAAAGCTTTTTTTCNAGTATTGAAGAATTTAANTTTCCTTTTATCTTAACAAAAAATTGCTTTATTGCGGGTTCACTTTTTTTCATTTCAACGGACAAAATCGAACTTTTTACAGGAACATCTCTGATATGGAATAATTGTAATTTATTTTCTTCTAAAAATTTACTTATAACCTGTCTAGATTTATCTTGTTCTTTTTTTGAAGTTGGAAGAAAAATCATACCCACACCATAATGATTTTCTCTTGGTAAATCCTTAGCAGCTTTTTTAAACTCATCTCTGAATAATTTATCAGGAAGATTTGTCAGTATTCCTGCACCGTCTCCTACAGTTTTATCAGCACCTACAGCTCCTCTATGTTCTAAGTTTTCTAACATTTCTAAACCATTCTGCACTACAGAATGATTTTTATTACCTTTTATATTGGCTACAAAACCTATTCCACAAGCATCGTGTTCNTTTTTAGGATTGTATAATCCTTGCTTTCCAGGTCTATATCTATATGTTGTTCTTTTTTTCATATCTTTTTNATTTTATACNTTTATAAATTAGTGCTATATCACAATAAAACCAGNACTAACGCGAAATCAGATTATAAGTTTATGAAAAAAAAAAATCAATTTTTAATAACTCAATAATTGATTAAAAAATAATCAAGTTAGAAGTAACAATAGAAATAAGATTAAATTTTGACCACTTAAAATATAGTCATCTACAAGGCCATTTCTTGCTTAATATTTTTGTTAATAAGTTTTGAGCACTATATTTCTGTAAATTCCCTACAGAGGACGCAATAAACACATATTCTTTAATTAAAGATATAGTCCTAATACCTTCAAGGTTTGCAGTGATTTGCTTATTTATATTTACATTCCTNTTTCTTTCTGCACATAAAGTAGACATAATTTTGCCTGTGGTTTCTACTATACCTTGACATTTTCCCATATTGAATAAAACCTGCTGGTCAACTGGTGACTCGAATTTATTTTCTATCCAACTTTTATAATTATTACAGCTTTTCAAAAGGTCATATGCCGAATATTCTTGCGATAAACTAATATTGGTTTTTATAGCTATTAAAAAAACTATTATTAATATTTTATTTATCAAATATCTATTTAAGAAAATCTCTTAATCCTCCTATAAATAAGAACCAGTATAGCCTAATNCTTGAAAAGAGTCCTGTTTTCTTTTCTAAATATCTTTTCTTCTCTAGGCCACATTTAGTCTTTATCTTTAGCATTTTTTTTACAAACCATATCAATACCACTTCCTCCCCAAGGGTTACATCGTAAAATTCTTACCATAGCCATTCTTATACCCACAATTAGCCCTTTTTTTTCAATTGCTTCTAGAGCATAATTGGAGCATGTAGGATAAAATCTACAATTGTTTCCTAAATAAGGCGATAATACTAGTTGATATATTCTAATTAGATACTTTACAAGTGTTTTAAAATTTATTTTTTTCATTTTTAATAAGGCTAATAATTTTTTCTATCGAATAACTTTCTACATCAGTACTTCCTAGCTTTCTTAGAGCCACTGTGTTATTTTCTACTTCCTTTTCTCCTACAACTAAGATTAAAGGTATTTTTGTATTGCTATGTTCTCTAATTTTATACCCTACTTTTTCATTTCGTAAATCTATTTTACTAGCTATTCCCTCTTTTAGAAATTTATTATGTAAATTAGTTGCATACTCATCAAATTTATTATTGATTGTTACTATTACTAAATTTACTGGACTTAGCCATAAAGGCAATCTTCCTGCATAATGTTCTATTAAAATACCAATAAATCTCTCTAAAGAACCAAATAATGCACGATGAATTAGCACAGGTCTTACCTTTTCTCCTTCCTTATTTACATAGTTACAAGAAAGTCTTTCTGGTAAGTTTAAATCAATTTGAACTGTACCACATTGCCAGTCTCTTCCTATAGCATCTCTCAAAACAAATTCTAATTTTGGGCCATAAAATGCACCCTCTCCTGGATTAACCTTATAAGGTATCCCTAACTTATTAATTGTAGATAATAATGCTTTTTCAGATTGATCCCATACACTATCACTACCTACTCTTTTCTCTGGTCTATCTGAGTATTTTATAGTGATATCACTGAAACCAAAATCTTTATAAATTGAAATTATTAAGTTACATACTATTTGACATTCTTCTTCCAACTGATCCTCTGTACAAAAAATATGAGCGTCATCTTGCGTGAAAGCTCTAACTCTCATAAGCCCATGTAAAGCTCCTGAAGGCTCATAACGATGAACCTTTCCAAATTCTGATATTTTAACAGGAAGATCTCTATAACTTTTAATTCCTTGATTAAATACTTGTATTCCACCTGGGCAATTCATTGGTTTTATAGCATAAGTCTTCTCTTCTTTAGTAGTTGTTGTAAACATATTTTCACCAAATTTTTCCCAGTGCCCTGACTTCTCCCACAATGAACGGTCCATAATGTCAGGTGTATTAATTTCTAAATACCCGGCCTCGTTTTGTTTTTTTCTCATATAGTTTAATAAAGTTTGAAATAATTTCCAACCATCTGGATGCCAAAAAACAGAACCTGGTGCTTCTTCTTGAAAATGAAATAAGTTCATACTATTCCCTAAAAGGCGATGGTCTCTTTTTTCTGCTTCTTTTAACATGTTTATATGATGTTCTAAATCTTCTTGAGTTTTCCAAGCTGTTCCATATATTCTTTGTAGCATTTCATTATTAGAATCACCTTTCCAGTATGCACCAGCTACTTTAGTTAATTTAAAAGAACCTATATGCTTCAGATTGGGCAAGTGTGGACCATAGCATAAATCAAAAAAGTCTGTATTTTCTTGATAATAGATTTGNAAATTATCCTCTTGTGAAGATTCTTTGATAATATCTACTTTGTAAGACTCTCCTTTATTAGAAAACAACTTCAAAGCCTCTTCTTTATTAACAAATATTTTGTTAATTTTACTTCCAGCTAAAGCTATTTTTTTCATTTCTTTTTCTATTTTAGGCAGGGCTTCATTAGATATCGGTTTTTCAAATAAAACATCATAATAAAAGCCATTCTCTATAGTGGGTCCTATTGCAAGCTTTGAACCTGGGTATAGGTTTTTTATCGCTTTAGCAAGNACCTGAGCTGTCAGTGTATGTCTCATAATNTCTAACCCGCTTTCTGATTCAATAGTTAATATCTCAATTTTTGCATCGTTATTAATTGTATCAGTTAAATCTTTGCTCTCGCCATTAATCTTCATAGCTATAGATTTTTTTTCTAAGGATTTTGAAATACTTGCTGCTATCTCAGTGCCTTTAATTCCTCTATTGAATTTTACTTTTTTTCCATCAGGAAAAGTAATATAAATATTTTTTTTTTCTTCCTTTACATTCATTTCTAATTTACCCACTTCCATTTTACACCATCAGGGCTATCTTGTATTTCAACACCTAAGTTAATAAGTTTTTTTCTTAGGTCATCTGCCAAATTATAATCTTTATTTTTTCTCGCTAAGTTTCTTTTTTGTATTAATTCTTCAATATTTTTTATATCCATATTGTCAATTTTTATTTTATTTTTAAACCAGTTTTTTGGGCTCTGTTTAAATATCCCTAAAATATTGCTTACTGTCATTAAAATTTTTTTAAGATTTTTTTTACTTTTATCTGTTTCAAAATTTTCTTTATTTCTAATTATTTTATTCAAATATGCAAATGCATTAGAAATATTTAAATCATCAAACAAACATTTCTGCAATTCGCTTGGTAATATAAAATTATCACTTTGAACTTCAATGCCTTCCAATCTGCTTAAAGCATCGTAGAATTTATCTAATATTTTTTTTGATTGTTTTATTAAACTATCTGTCCATACTAAAGGACTTCTGTAATGAGCACTTAACAAAGCGAGCCTTATAACTTCTCCATTGTAAACATTTAAATAATCTTTTAAAAGAACTACATTTCCTAGTGACTTTGACATTTTTTTTTCCTCTATTGTAACAAAACCATTATGCATCCAATATCTGGCATAACTACTAAAATCATCTTTCGTATTTTGAAANCAACAACTTTGAGCAATCTCATTATCATGATGAGGAAACTTTAAATCNAACCCTCCGCCATGAATATCAAATGGAGTTTTNAAAATATCTGACGCCATAGCAAAACACTCCGTATGCCAACCAGGTCTTCCAAAGCCCCATGGAGAATTCCAACCTGGTTCATTCTTTTTTGATGGTTTCCATAAAACAAAATCTTCTGGATTTTTTTTATAACTCTCTACCGCAACTCTGCTTCCTGCGATTTGCTTTTCTTTACTTCTTTTTGAAAGCATTCCGTATTTTGGAAAAGAAGAAACAGAAAACAAGATATGTTCATCTTTGCTGTAGGCAAACCCTTCATTTTCTAAATGCTTTATTTTGTTTATCATACTTTCAACATAATCAGTAGCCTTAGGTTGATAGTCAGGCAAATCAACATTTAGCTTTTTCATTTCAGAATTATATATTTCAAGATATGTTTCACTAATTTGNTTACATGTTTTTTTTTCTTCTAAACTCNTTTGTATTATTTTATCATCAATATCAGTTATATTTGAAACATANGTTACATTNGGAAANGCATAACGTAGTAATTTTACTACAGTATCAAAAACAACTGCCATTCTTGCATTTCCTATATGAGCATAATTGTAAACAGTAGGACCACAGGCATAAACTCGAATATTATTTTTATCTACTGGTATAAATGTTTCTTTTTTGTTGGAAATAGAATTATATATTTTTAAGTTATTCATATTTTATTATATTTCTTTTTATTAAAAAATTGAACAAATCAAATATTGGCATCCCCTGTATTGTAAATTGGTCTCCTATTACCTTGGAAAATAAAAGATACCCTTTAGATTCATATTTATAGGAACCGCAAGAATTTATAGGATTATCAATATCAACATAATCACTGATTTGCTTTTTAGTTATTTTTCTCATTTTTAATTTTGCTGTACGACTAAATGAATAGATCACCTTCCCGTTCCAACAAACACTGCATCCACTAATTTGTTTATGCTCATTACCAGATAACATACTTAATTGAATTATTGCATTATTTTTATTTAAAGGTTTATGTAATATTTTTTTTTCGTAAACACAAATCTGATCCGCACCTATTACATGATGGTTATTATACTTTCTACTTACGGCGATAGCTTTAGCTTGTGCAAGTTTTTTGGATATAAATGTGTAGGACCTACCTTTAAATTTTCTTTTAATAAAATCTTCATCTATTTCTGATGTTATAGTTTTAAAATGTAAGCCAGTATCTTCTAAAATTTTTTTTCTAACTTGAGAGCCACTGGCTAAGATAAAAGGTAATTTAGTTTTTATAGAAAANTTTTTTTTTTTTTCTAACAATATTTTTTTTATCTTATTTAGAAATAAAGTTTAAAAACTCTGATCTAGTTCTAGCATCAGTTCTAAAGACCCCTAACATTCTACTTGTTACTGTAGCTGACTCAGACTTTTTTATTCCTCTAGTAGTCATGCACTGATGCTGTGCATCAATTACCACAGCTACTCCCCTTGGCAATANTGCATTTTGTATACATGATGCAACTTGTGCTGTCATTGTTTCTTGTGTTTGAAGCCTTTTACCGAATACATCTATAACCCTAGCCAATTTACTTATTCCCACAACTCTTTTATCAGGAATATATGCTACATGAGCTACACCCAAGATAGGTACCATGTGATGTTCACAGTGTGACTCAACTTTAATATTTTTTACTATTACCATCTCGTCATACCCTGCAACTTCTTCAAAAGTTTTTGACAAAATTGCATNAGGATCCTCAAAATATCCTGCAAAAAACTCTTTGTACGCNTTGATTACTCTTTTCGGGGTCTCTATTAAACCCTCCCTTTCTGGGTCGTCACCTGCCCAAGATATTAAGGTTCTTACAGCTTCTTTTGCTTGTTCTTCAGTAGGATGTTTTTTAGTATTTTCTTTTTTCTTAAGTATGTTAGTTTGTTTCATAATACTTATTTATCACTTTTATTTGATAATTTCAAATTTTCTACTAAATTTATTGTTTAATGGATAATATTAATAAAAAAATAAAATTTACAAAAAGAACTTCAATATTTGAAATNGAAGAGGGAAACAAGCTTTGTCCTAAATTTAATAAAGAAAAACTTCTTCCTTGTATTACAACTGAATATAAAACTAAAGAAATACTAATGTTCTCCTATGTAAACAAATTAGCTTTTCAAAAATCTTTAGAAACAAAAAAAGCACATTATTATTCTAGAAGTAGATCGGATATATGGCTTAAGGGAGAGATTTCTGGAATGTACCATAATATTAAAAATGTTTTAATTGATGATGATCAAGACTGTATACTTTTTGAGGTAAAGCTATCCAAACCTAAAAAAGGAGGAGAGAAAGCATCCTGCCATGTAGGTTATAAAAGTTGTTTTTACAGAAAAATTCAAATAAAAGATGGAAATGTTTCACTAAAGTTTACAGAGAAGAAAAAATCATTTGATCCTGATGTAGTTTATAAGGGAATTCCTAACCCTACTAAGATGTAAGAAAATTTTTTTAATATTGACAAATTAATTTAGTTTGTTTTATTATAGGATTTTTTAATAATGCTTATAGGAAAATACTATAATGAANAAGTGTTTATTTCTATTTATTTATTTCTTTTATACCTTTGCCTTTTCAGAGGAAAAACTTGGCACTGTAGAAGTAATAGGCCTGTCACCTTTACCTGGGATTTTAATAGAAAAAGATAAGCATCCTAGTACTTCACAGTCTATAAATGAGAATGATATAAAAAAAAACCTCTCTAAAACCTTGGTAGACATAATGAATGAAAACCTTTCAGGAGTAACTGTAAAGGACATACAAAATGGTAGTTTTCAAAAAAATATTGATTANAGAGGATTTACTGCATCCCCATTATTAGGAGAATCTCAGGGTATTACAGTATATTTAGATGGTGTACGTATAAATGAGAGCTTTGGAGATACTGTTCAATGGGAGCTCATTCCAGAAAATGCTATAAAAAAAGTTGATTTAATGAGCTCTAATCCGGCTTTTGGTCTTAATGCTTTAGGTGGTTCTATAGCTTTGACAACTAAAAAAGGTTTAGATTTCAAAAATGAGGATCTTTACTTAAATAACACAATAAAAATAGGCTCCCATGCGTATCATTCTGAAACCTTTGAATTTGGAAAAAGAATAGAAGATACAGGACTTTATACCTCTTTAGAAAAAGCTAGTGACGGAGGTTGGAGAGACCATAGTGAAGGAAAAATTTCTAGATTTTACACAAATCTTGAACATGAAAAAGAAAAGTATAATATTAATTTTTCTATCTTAGGGGGAGATACAGACTTAAATGGCAATGGTGTTACTCCTGTAGAACTATTACATGTTGATAGAAAGTCAGTTTTTACTTGGCCTGATAATACTACTAACAAAATATTGATGATAACAGGTACAGGAAATTATTTTACCAAAAATGACTCTATAATCACTGCAAATTTGTATATGAGAAAATTATTCAGGAATACTTTAAATGCTGATGAANTAGATGCAGAAGAATGTGCAGAAGATGTAGCTGCTGATGCAAACGAACTTCAAAATGATTACGGTTTTGATGACTCACCTCTATGTGGAGAGGATAATTCAACGGGAGACTATGGTATTATTTTGGATCAAAATGGAAATGCTATTGAGTCAAATGATAGCATTAGAAAGTATGGTCTATTAAACAGAACATTTACTACTACCACNACAATAGGTGGAGCCATGCAGTATGATACATTTAAGAGTATCTTTAACATAGAAAATCAAATATCAATGGGAATATCTTATGATCAAGCAAAATCTTACTATAGATCGGGAGGATTTCTAGGAGTTTTAACGAATGAAAGAACTGTTGAACTACTTTATAATAGCTTTGACCAACCCATAGAGTTAGTAGCTGAGCAAGAACATACAGGAAATGGTGGAGATCCAGATGACAAAGAAAGAGGAGACGTAGGTCCAGCTGAAGTTACTGGAAAGTTAAATTTATATGGAGCATATATTAGCAATACTTTTAAATATGACGAAAAAACTACTTTTTCTTCATCAGCTAGAGCAAATATTGCATTTGTTGAACTTATAGATAATTTTAAAACAAATATATATACTAGAACTGCCTTTATTAATGGAGACCATAGATATTTTAGAGTAAATCCAGCATTAGGTTTTGTTAGAGACTTATATGATAACGTAGTGTTGCTAGCAAATTATAGAGAAGCTAGTAGAGCTCCATCTCCAGTAGAGCTAGCATGTGCAGACCCTGGGGCTCCATGCAGACTACCTAATGCCTTTGTTGCTGATCCACCATTAGAACAAGTAATAACTCGGTCAATAGAAACAGGTTTAAGAGGTAAAACTAATTTTAATAAATTTAATATTAATTGGAGTTATATAGGATACTTAACAAAAAACTTTGATGACATTATCTTTGTTAGTTCAGGCACAGGTTTGTCATCTGGATATTTTAAAAACTTTGGAGAAACCCAAAGATTAGGATTAGATTTTACAGTTAATGCTTCAAATAGTAACGGAAAAAGTGGCGTTAAAGGCTTTATAATAAATTATTCTTACATGAAAGCCTCCTTTCTTTCAAATCACACATTACCAGCAGCTAATCACCCAAACACAGTAAACGATGTAGAATCTGGTGATATAATACCAGGGATGCCTGAACACAAACTTAATGCTAATTTTACTTATGGTTTATTTAAAGACTTAAACATAATCGCAGGCCTTACAGGAGCTACTGGGGTCTTCTTAAGAGGTGATGAGTCAAATCAATTAAACAAAACTTCCCCTTACGCTGTTTTTAATCTGCAATCAGACTACTCACCAAAAAAAAATATAAAACTTTTTGCAAGACTTGAAAATATATTTAACAGAAAGTATGAGACAATGGGAGTATTAGGAGAAGCAGCTTCAGATGAAGTAAATGTTCCTATAGAAGAATTGGGCGATACTGGAAGTGGAGATACTGCAGTAGGACCATTGGATCCAAATTTCTTATCACCTGGTCAACCTAGAAGTATTTTTATAGGAATTAATTTACAGTGGTAATTAGAATTAGTTTTTTAAAATACAAGTAAGGGCAGTGATTTTTTATAAAGCTATATCAATCTTTATTTTTCAAAAATATAGTGTTATTACGTCTCTAATTATTCATAGTGTGTTTTTAATATACTTGATGAATAGTATTAAATATAATACTAATCTGAATTTGAAAAGTAATAAAATAGTTGAAGTAAAGATTTTTAACCAAAGTAATAAAAAAGAAATACAAAATAACAAAGAAAAAAAAACTTTGTTGCCAGAAAATAAAACTCCTCAAATAAATGACTTAAGTTCTAAAAATAAACTTGATAAAAAAAAGAATTCAAATGCTTTAATTAAAAGTCAAAAAGAAATAGTAAGGCGAGATAATTTTATTTACGAAGAAAAGAATCAAAAATTCAAGGAAGTTCATAAAAACCCAAGTATCTCTAATGAAAACAAAAAATTTACAAAACAACCCGAAGCCTCTTTAGATCCAAAGGGACATGATAAAAGTAATTTTATGTTATTAGAAAATTATAAAGTTTATCTCAAAAGTATAATACAAAAACAAGCTTCTGCTAACTATCCAAGAGTATCTATAAGAAAAAGAGAAGAAGGTAATGTAGAAATAGTTTTCTCTCTTGATGATGAAGGAACTATTACAGAAGTTACTATCGGAGATAACACTAATGCCTCTAATAGAATTGTAGAATCCTTGACTAAAGTATTAAAAAATAAGATTGTTAAATTTGAAAAAAACGAAATACTTAAAAAAACTAATACATTTTCTATAATTATCGTATATAAATTAAAATAATGCTTAGCAAAATAAAATATCATGCAGAAAATCTCAATCAAATTTTTGAAATAGAGGGTGAAGAAGGACAGTTTGAATATTTAATTGATTATGGAAAAAAAAGTAATTGCTTGTCTAATAATGACAAAAATGAAAATAATCTTATGTCTGGTTGCTTGGCAAAAGTATGGGTAAAAATATATAAAAAAAATGATAAAAACTATTTTGAAGGTGATAGTGATGCCTTAATTGTAAAGGGGCTCGTAAAAATAATTGCGGAGGCTTTTTCTGGTCTTAGTACTGAAGAGATAAAAAATGTTAGACATGATATAGTGAATCAATTAGGGTTGGGGCCAAGTTTATCTGCTAGAAGACAAGTTGGAATGATGGCAATGATAGACCATATAAAAATAATTTCAAAGGCAAAGTAATAATTGCTTTTATTTTTACATAAAATTTTCAAAACTAATTCTTTATACCAACTTATTATTGTTTTCCTAGTTTTTGCTATAAGTGGAAGTTTGTCAGTATACGTGTCAGAGCCTGTTTTAAACTTCTTAAATTATAAACAATATATACCTAATAGCATGTTCCAAATTCTTTTAAGGATCCTTATAATTTTTCCAATTTATCAAATAATTTTATTGGGAGTAGGTACATTATTTGGAGAGTTTAAATATTTTTGGAATTTTGAAAAAAGGTTTTGGAAAAAATTTAAAAAATAAATTAGTTTTAATTATATCTATATTTAGTTATTATATACACAGTATTCGGTGTTCTGTAATAGGAAGTAAAAGGGAATATGGTTTAAATCCATAACTGTCTCCGCAACTGTGTACGATGTAAGTTTTTCTAAAGTCCACTGGAATAATTCTGGGAAGGAAGAAAATACTAGTCGTAAGTCAGGAAACCTGCCAAATATGGTCTAGCTTGCGTCGGAGGTTACGTTGAAAGCGCGATTATATCGTTCATGACCTATATATTTTTAATTTTTAAAGAGGAATAGTCATGAACCCTTCTATTATTTTTTATTGTATAATTATTTTTTTAATTACAAAATTTACTGTTGCTGAAGAAAACTTAGGAAGCATAGTAGTTGCCCCTAATAGGACTTTAGTTGAATTAAATAAAGTAGGATCATCTGTTTTAATGATTAATAAAAAACAAATTGAAAGTTCTGCTTCAACAACTACAAGTGGAATATTGCAAGAGTTTGGTGGGTTTTCTGTTTCTTCTAAAGGAAATAAAGGAACTGACCCTAGTTATTTTAATAGAGGATTATCAAGAAAATATATAAAAGTGTTGGTAGATGGTATGGATTTGTCAGATATCACTTCAACTCAAGAAGAGCCAACATATATTGACAATTTAAATCTAATTAGTATTGAAAATATTGAAATTCTTAATGGTTCACAAGGCACTCTATACGGTGGAAATGCAATAGGAGGTGTAATAAGTATAAACTCTAAGCTTCCTGAAGAATATGGATTTAAAGAAAGCAACTATCTAGAAGCAGGATCGTACGGGTCTATAAAAAATTCTAACTCCTTCAGTTATGCTAATGAAAAATTACAACTAGTTATTAATTTAGAAGGAGAGAGATCCAATGGCTATAATAGTTTTATTGATACGGGATTAGCTCCTACAGAAAAAGATGGCTATTACTTATATGGGTCAAGTTTTTTATCTAATTATATTATTGCAGATGAAATAGAAGCTAATTTTAATGGAAGATTTTATAAGCAGCATAATGAATATGATAATAATTTTTCTTATCCTGGAGATAGTTCTTCATATTACAGAGATGACAAACTTTATGCCTTGCTTTTTGACCTTACTTACAATCAAAGAAATTTAAGTCATAAGATAACATTTCAACCTACCTACACTACAAGAATAAATACTAGTGGTGCGAGTTATGAATATGATGGAAGAAAAAATAAATTAGAATATATAGTTTCTACTAATTTATTTGGAATAGATTTTTTATCAGGTTTTGATTATTTAAAAAAAAAATGCTGACATGAATGGGTTGTTAGCAGACAAAGAAATACATTCTATTTTTTCTGAATTTAGATTAAAACCATTAAATTCTACAAATATCGATGCCTCTGTTAGAAGAGAATACGATAGTCAATATGACACTTTTGACACAGGAAGAATTCAGATTAACAATAATATTTTTAAAAATATAATTTTAAGAGGAAGTCTAGGAACCGGATATAGAACGCCTACACCATATGAATTATATAGTTCGTATGGAAATACTAACTTGAAACCTGAAAAATCCATTACTTATGATTTAGGAAGTGAGGTTAGTTTTAAGAATATTTCTAGTAAGTTATATTTTGGTGTTTTTGAAACGAAAGTAGAAGATATAATTAAGTATTCAGCATCTAAATATAGACAATCAACCGCAAATCTTAAAACATATGGAAATGAAATTAGGTTTGAAACATCATTTTATGATTCTTTAACTACAAGCCTTAATTACACAAAAACTCATGGAAAAGAAAATGATGGTGATGGCATAACTTTAGTTCCCAAAGATAAGATTNTTTTTTCTTTNAACTTGCANCCAAAAGATAATATAGATATTAACACATACTACTTATTTCAAAATAAATCTAAAGATACNAAGTATAATGAATTACCTGTTTATAGATCATTGAATTTAAATACAAGTTATTCGTTTCAAAAAAACTCAAAAGTTTTTGTAAANTTTGAAAATCTTTTAAACAGAAATAACATAGTAAATAGAGGGGGCGGTACATCTGAAAATTTAGGATATAGAAGCCCTGAACTCTCGATGTATTTAGGATTAAANTTTGAAAATTAGAATTAAAATTAAATTAAATTATGCTAACATAAAGTATGTTTAATAATAAANTTAGGAATTTTATACTTATAAGTTTNATATCAATACTTATAAGTAGGTTAATACCTCATCCTCCGAACTTTACCACAGCTATTGCAGTGGCATTTTATCTTCCTGCACTTTTTGGAATCAAATATATGTTTTTGACTTTAACTGCCTTCATATTTAGTGATTTAATAATAGGAATGCATAATTTACTATTATTTACTTGGGGAAGCATTATATTAATAGGCATATGTTCAAAATATTTTAAGAATTTTTATTCTAGACTTATTGGCATTATAGGTAGTTGCTTGATATTCTTTCTAATATCAAATTTTGGTGTTTGGTTTTCAAGCAATACNTATAGTAGTGATTTATCTGGTCTTATAACCTGCTATGTAATGGGATTGCCTTTTCTACAAAACAGTTTTTTCAGTAGTATAGTCATTGCCTTTTTAATAGAACTTTTAATAATGATGAAATTTTCTAAAGTTTATATTTCTAAGATTAATACAAAGTTTTTGTATTAATTTTCAACTGCCCATTCTGGTAGGATCATCAAATTAAAGTCAAAAACCTGATTTAATATTATTTGGCATACTGCAGTAACTATAAAAACTGAAAGAATATTAAGTGGGAGTCCTGCTCTTATCATATTATTAATTTTTAACTTTCCGCTACCAAAAACTACTGCATTTGGAGGNGTTGCAATAGGAAGCATGAATGCACAGCTTGCCGCTATAGTAGTAGGTATTACAAAAATAAGTGGGTTAACTTCAAGTCCTATAGCAAATATAATTAATATAGGAGAAAATGTTGCTACCGTTGCAGTATTGGAATTAAGTTCTGTTAAAAATATTATTAAACCTACAGCAATAAGTATCAACAAGTAAATATCTAATCCATATAAATAATTAGAAAAAGAACCTATCCACTCAGCTAAACCTGAGTTTTTAATTCCTCGTGAAAGTGCTATTCCTCCACCAACCAGAAATAATACCCCCCATGGAATCTTATTTGCAGTTTCCCAATTACAAGCTCTTTTATTAGATCCGTAAGGAATTATAAATAAAAGTAATGCTCCGAGTATACCAATNGATGTATCATTTAAATTTAAACTAAATTTTTCATTTAGCATTTTTCTAAAAATCCAAAGCGAAGCTGTGAAAAAAAATACAGTTGCTACAACTTTTTCAGTTATACTTGATTTTCCAATTTCTTTTTTCATTTTCNCAAGNGTATTTTCNAAAGCATCTGATTTTTGANAAGATACCTTAAATATAACTTTAGTTAGAAAAAACCAAACAACTGGCATTAAGATAACTACTACAGGCAGGCCTATCATAAACCAATCAATAAAACTTATTTTATAACCATAATTATCACTAAGTATACTTGCCAACATTATATTTGTAGGTGTACCAATTAAAGTTGCAGTTCCTCCTATGGATGCAGCGTAAGCTATTGACAACAATAGTGGCACAGCAAAATTCTTATCCTCTACATTCTGCTGGTTAGTAAAAAGTACTATAACTGAAGTAGCAATTGGTAGCATCATTATAGTTGATGCCGTATTACTAACCCACATACTTAAAACTGAAGTGGTAATCATGAATCCAGCTATAATTTTACTTGGACTAGTTCCAGAAAAACTTAGAATTATTAAAGCAATTCTTTTATGTAGGCCACTCTCTTCCATAGCAGAAGCTATAATAAAACCGCCTAAAAATAAAAGAACAAGGGGGTGTGCATAAGATGCTGATACTGTTTTTAATTCAAATAAGCCAAACAAGGGGAAAAGCAGAAGGGGAACTAGACCAGTCGCATAAATAGGAATCGCTTCTGTTACCCACCATATTGTCATTAAGATAGCTACGCCNGCNGTNANCCAAGCTATNNTATCTAANCCNTGTGGTGGAGGAGAAAAATAAATACATAGAAAGACTATAATTCCAAATATTAATCCTAATAAAGAAATATTCTTTTTATTAACCAATTTTAATTAATCTAATTATCTAAATAACCTAAGGACTTCCAAGTTTTGTAGTTTTCTCTAAAAGTTTCAAGAGAGTTCCAAGCTTTTTTAAAATCTTCATTTTTAGCACTTTCCTCCTTTACAACCTCTAGCCAAGCTTTTTTTAATGTATCTAAAATTTCTTCGTTCCATTTATGAATTTTAACTCCCTTATCTTTTAATGAAGCTAATGCTTCTATTTGAATAGCTTCTCCTTCAGCTACTCCATGTCTCATATTATCACCGCAAACACTTTCAATTTGTGCTTGCTGCGTTTCAGATAGATTATTCCATTTCTCCATGTTTATCATAAGCTCAAATAAAGTCGATTGTTGATGCCACCCAGGAAAGTAATAATGTTTAGCTACTTGATAAAAACCTAAGTTAAGATCAACTGCTGGCATTGAAAATTCTGTAGCATCAATAGTTCCTAATTCCAAAGCTGGAAAAATATCTCCACCTGCAATTAATTGCGTAGAGACACCTATCTTTTCCATTACTTTAGCCCCAAGTCCAAAAAATCGCATTTTCATACCTTTCATATCTTCTAAAGATTTAATCTCTTTTCTAAACCAACCTGAAGCTTCTGGAGCAATTACCCCACAAAATATACCTTTTATATTATGTTTCTCATAAATTTTTTCAAATAACTCTTTTCCACCTCCATAATAAATCCAAGCCATGTATTCACTCGCAGAAGGGCCAAATGGAACAGCAGCAAATAGAGGAAGGGCTGGAACTTTACCTGCCCAATATCCTGGAGTAGACCAACCTGCGTCTACTGAACCTGATGAAACAGCATCAAAAACTTCTAGTGCTGGAACTAATGCTCCAGGCTCAAAAAACTTAATTTGAATATTTTTACCCGATACTTTTGAAATTTGGTCTTGGAACCTTATGCCCATTGTACCTAATTGAGTTAAAGATCCAGGAAAAGTACTAGCCATTTTCCATCTCACCTTTTTACTTGATTGTTCTGATTGATTGCCTTCTGAAGATTGATCATTATTACCAGAGCATGCTACTAAAATTAATGACAATGAAAACGAAAGAATTTTTGCTAATTTAATCACTTTTCCCCCTATGTAAAAATAAAATATTATCTTATATTAGTAACCTTCGCCACTAAAATTTAAATTTTTCCATGCTTCATAAGATATTATTGCAGCTGCGTTGCTTAGGTTCAAGCTTCTACTGTTGTTCCTCATCGGAATTCTAAATGTTTTATTTTCGTATTTTTTGATAAAATTTTTAGGCAAACCTTCAGTTTCAGATCCAAAGATAATAACTGAATTATTGGCAAATTTTGCCTCAGTATATTTGTTTTTTCCAAACTTTGTTATTATTATAAGATTTCGTATATTTGTATTTTTGACATACATGTCTAAGTCCTCAAAAACTATTGGTTCGGTGTTAGAAAAATAATCTAACTTAGCTCTCTTTAAACTTTTATCATCTAAGTGAAAACCAAGTGGTTTAATTAAATGTAATTGAAAACCAGTGTTAGAACACAGTCTCATTATGTTTCCTGTATTTGGTGGAATTTGAGGTTTATACAATACTAAAGTTATCATTTATTTAAATATATAAATAAAATTGCTTTTAATAAAAATATTTTTAAGTAATATTTAATAATGTCTATTATTAAAGATAATAAAAATTTATTTACACTCGAAAAGAATAAGGCTGGAGCACAAAGAAAAATGGCGGCAATATTTGCCGCTGATGTGGTTGGTTATAGCAAATTAATGGCTCAAAATGAAAAATTGACCTTATTTAGATTAAAAGAAACTAGAAAAACTACTGACCCCATTATCGAAAATTTGGGTGGAAGAATTTTTTCTACGGCCGGTGATTCGATAATGGCAGAATTCGCAAGTCCCGTTGATGCAGTAGAGGCGGCTATAGAAATACAGAATAAGGTAACTAATACCGCATCAGAAATTAATGATGGTGTTATAATTGAATTTAGAATAGGTGTTAATTTAGGCGATATAATGGTACAAGATAATAATTTATATGGAGATAATGTTAATATTGCAGCTAGATTAGAATCTATATCCAAACCAAGTGAAATTTGTATTTCTGAAAAAGTCTATCAAGAAATTAAAAATAAAGTTAATGTTAACTTCAACTTTATCGGAACAAAAAAACTAAAAAATATAAGTGAAAAAATAAATGTTTATTCTTCAAATCTAACAAGTATAGAAAGTAGTAATTTAAAAAAAAACTTCCTTAACAAAAAGGTTATAATTGGTTTATTATTTGCTGCTCTATTTATTTCAATTTTTTTCATATATAAGTATTTTTCCTCCGATAGAATAACTTATAATCAAAGTAATGTTAGTAATTTAGATGACTTCAAAGCTTCTGAGGATATAAAACCAAGCGGCTCTCTAGTTGAAGATAATATACTTAAAATTTCCTTAATGAACTTTAAAAATCAGTCTAGCACCTTTTCTTCAGATAAACTTAACATTCTAATGGAAAATATAAAGTCAACACTTACTGAAAAAGATATGTTGGCGACAGTAATCTCTCCTGAAGGTTCAGAGAATCTTAACCCTCCTGAAGTTATGTTAATAGCTACGGAAGCTAACTCTTCGTTTGTAATTAATGGATTAGTTTTTTCTGAGAGTAATGAAAACTTTCTAACAATCAAAGTTTATGAGGCCAAACGAGGATCAATGATTATTGGCAAGAAAATAAACTTAGATGACTCTGATAATTATAATGAGGCAGTCAAATTTTTTACCTTATTTAAAAATGATGTATTAAAATAATTTTTTAGATGGCGGAGAGAGAGGGATTCGAACCCTCGATACGATTGCTCGCATACACGCGTTCCAGGCGTGCGCCTTCAACCACTCGGCCACCTCTCCTTTCAAATTAAAAAAATTAATATATAATTTTTATATGTCTATAAAAGTAAAATTGCAAATTTATTTAGTATTGTTAGCCTCTCTTTTGATGTTTCTAGGGGTCTTATTTGAAGATATAACCTTTGGAAAATTATGGTTTTATGTAAATGGTAATAGCTTGGTAGGAATTCAATCTTTTTCAGAATCAGTATCAAATTCCTATAAATATGGTATTTTTTTTTATGATTTTGTAATGATATTATTA
The DNA here is from genome assembly GCA_002171495.2 of Alphaproteobacteria bacterium TMED93. Taxonomy (GTDB): domain Bacteria; phylum Pseudomonadota; class Alphaproteobacteria; order TMED109; family TMED109; genus JAYYAX01. The sequence goes on along the minus strand of NHEU02000058.1, from coordinate 2,246 downwards.
AGTTTAAACTTGTTTTTTTTAAGTGGCGTATTGAGCATTTTAGCATCTCTAATTTTGTTTCTATTTCTAAGCCCTTAATTCACCATTTACTTCTTTTTTTACTTTCAAAATAATCTTTTGCATTATCTCATTTATTTCTTTAGCATTAAAAACTTTATCCCTTTGTAAAATTTCTACCTCTACTCCAACAGAAAATTCTTTATCTTCTTTTTTTGTATTTTTGTAGATATCAAATACTAAAACTTCTCCGATAATGTCATTGCTAGATTTGATAGAATCAATTAGGGTGCCTACTTTTGTATTATTTGGCAGAATAAAAGAAAAGTCTTTTTTTAAGGTAAGAAAAGGCGATGGATTAAATTCCTTAGACTTTATCTTATGTGAAAAATTTTTAAACAACACGTTAAATGCTAATTTTCCTAATACCGTCTGCTGTTTAACCAAAAATTTTTTCATTAATTTAGGATGTAATTCCCCTAAACTTCCTACACATTCATTATTAACAATAATATCAGCTGACTTACCAGGATGATAATACTCACTTTTACTTCTTACAAAGTCAACAGAGATTTTAGTTGAAAATACTTTTATAATTTCCAATAAAATTCCCTTCATATCAAAAAAATCAAAATATCGTCTATTATAATACCAATTTTTTTCTGTTTGATAACCACTTAGAACTAATCCTATAGATTTTTCTTGGTTAGAATATTCTATTCCTTTAAAAATATCTCCTATCTCAAACATAGAAAAAGCATCATACCCTTTTGCATAATTTTTTGAGACAGCATCTAATAAATTTGGATACAATGAATTTCTCATTATACTTAATTCATTTGAAATAGGGTTAGCTAATATCAGCTGTTCATTGTAGTCTGACTCAGGGATAATTTTTTTAGGTGATATAAAAGTATAAGACTTTATTTCATCTAAACCAAGATTTGCTAATTTATCTCTTAAATCACTCTCTATATTTTTAGAAAAAGGCATGTTTTCATAGACCAAATGATTATTATCTAGAAAATTTTCATATGGTATTTTTTCATAACCATCCATTCTAGCAATTTCTTCTACAATATCATTTTCATTAAATATATCGTGTCTCCAAGATGGAGCTATCAATGAAAGACCAGATTTTTCTTTTTTTATGTTAAAACCTAAGCTTTCTAGATACTTGATTTGTAAGTCAGCGCTTACATTATATCCTATTATGGTTTTAAAAGTGTCTACTTTATAATCTATCGAACAATTCTTTTCTAAGGGTTTTCCTGCTGAAACTGGTTTACTGTAAATACCACCACAGTATTTTACTATCATTTCAGTAGCATAGCTCAAACCCTCTAATAAACCATTTTTGTCTATACCTCTTTCAAACCTATATCTAGCATCTGTAATTATATTGTGTCTTCTTCCCGTGTTTGATATCAGATCTGGATCAAAATAAGCAATTTCAAGAAATACTTTTTTTGTATTACTGTCTACACAACTATTTGCACCTCCCATAATACCAGCTAAACTTAATATTTTTTTATTATCTGCAATAACAAGATCTTTTTCAGTTAAATGATAGGTCTTATTATCTAATCCTATAAAACTCTCTCCATTATTTGCTCTTCTTACTTTCAAATTTCCTTCAATCTTATCTAAGTCAAAAACATGAAGAGGACGGCCTAAATCAAATAATATATAATTGGTAATATCTACTAATGTACTGTTAGATTTAACTCCTACTTGTGTTAGTTTTTTTATAAGATTTGCAGGGCTACCGGGGTTATTTTCTACTTTAAATTCTCTACCTAAAATTAATTGGCAGTCTTTTTTATTTTTTAAATCAGAAAGATCCCAAATCACATTGCTTTTTAAACTATTTTCTTCATGAAAATATTCTTTTTTTATTAATTTTTTTGACAATTTGGCTGCTAATTCTCTTGCAATACCTCTTACTGAAGCGCAGTCGCCTCTATTAGGCGTAAGTCCTATCTCATAAACATAATCTTTTTCTAAGTAACTACCATAACTTTTTCCAACTTCATAAGCGGCCCCTAATTCTATTATACCTTCTGACCTATTAGACAAGCAGAGTTCTTCTTCAGAGCAGAGCATACCATCACCCTCAACTCCTCTTATACTTTTTTTTTCTAATTTAAACATTTTTCCTGGTATAAATGTTCCGTTTGGAGCAAAGACAGTCCTCATACCTTCGTATAAATTACTAGCTCCGCATACAACATTATATATTTTTTTTC
>NHEU02000029.1 GCA_002171495.2 Alphaproteobacteria bacterium TMED93 | reverse complement strand
CATGTTAGTTGCTCTTTTAGATTTTAAATAAATATAATGTTTATTAAAGTTCTAGGAGCGGCAGCTGGCGGGGGGGATCCTCAATGGAAATGCAACCATCCAAATAGTAGATTAGCTAGAAGTAAAACTAGTAAAGCATTACCTAGAACTCAGTCTTCCATTGCTATTAGTTTAGATAAGTATAAATGGTACATTTTAAATGCATCACCAGATTTGAGGCAGCAACTTTGGGACAATCCAGAATTAATGCCTTCACCTGAAGATCCTCTAAGATACAGTCCTATCATGGGAGTAATTTTAACAAATGCCGACGTTGACCATACTGCGGGGTTAATAAATTTAAGAGAATCACAAAAATTTAATTTATATGCTACCAAAAGAGTGTTAGACGTTATTGGAAAAAATAGTATTTTTAATGTATTAAATCCAAAATTTGTAAAAAGAATGCCAATAGAATTAGATAATGTATTTAATCTTCATGATACAGAAGATACTTTTAGTGGTATTTCAATTAAACCTTTCGCTGTTCCTGGAAAAGTTGCACTTTGGTTAGAGGATGAAAGTAAAGGAAAAAACTTTGGGTCTGTTGAAGAAGATACTATTGCATTAGAAATAAATTCTGCTACTAAAAAATTTTTTTACATACCTGCTTGTGCAAGTATACCAGATTGGTTGTTAACTAAATTAGATAACAGCGAATTAGTTTTTTTTGATGGAACATTATGGCAGGATGATGAAATGATAAAACAAAACGTAGGAATAAAAACGGGAAAAAGAATGGGTCATATAAGTATGTCAGGAGAGGAAGGATCAATAAATATTTTAAATAAGATAAATATCAAAAGAAGAATTTTTATTCATATTAACACTACAAACCCATCTTTATTAGAAGATTCAAAAGAAAGAGAAATAGCAAATAAAAATGGTTGGGAAATTTCCTACGATACTATGGAGATAAGCTTATGATAATGCCAGCACCTTTTTTTCCAGGAAAGCAAAATTATAAAACAGCAGGTAAATCGAAACTATCTAGACAACAATTTATAAAAGCGCTAAAAGACTTAGGCAAGGTCAGATATCATAGCTTGCATCCATTTCATAAGCTTTTACATAACGGCAAACTTTCTTTTGAACAAATTCAAGCTTGGGCTTTGAATAGGTTTTACTATCAATGGTCTATTCCTAGAAAAGATCTAACTTTAATGGCAAGAATTAATGATGTTAATTTAAGACTAGAATGGAGATCAAGGGTAATAGATCACGAAGGTGATATTGATGGAAGTGGAGGTATAAAAAGATATTTGCAATTATGTGAAACCTTAAAATTAGACCTTGATTATGTTAAATCATGTCAGGGAATACTTCCCGGTACCAGGTTTGCTGTTGATGCTTACGTAAATTTTGTACAAGAGAAATCATTGCTTGAAGGCATAGCTTCCTCACTCACTGAAATTTATGCACCTGCGATACATAAAGAAAGAATAGCGGGACTTGCAAAACATTATGATTGGGCTAATGATTATGCTTTAGCCTATTTTAAAAAAAGAATTAATCAGGCTAGAAGAGATGTTGAATTTGGAAGAGAATGGGTTATAAATAACGCTATGACTCGAAGTGATCAAGAAGCTGTTCTAAATGCAGTAAAATTCAAAACAGAAGTGCTTTGGGCACAACTTGATGCACTCTATTACGCTTATGTAGACCCAGGGAATATACCCCCTGGAGCATATATTCCTAAAAAAATTAGAAAGCAATAATAATAATGGTAGAGCTAATTAAATTAAAATCTGATGACATGCCTAAATTACCTCGTCATGCTAAATTAAGATATGATGAGGCTAGAAAAAAGTGGATTATTAATGCACCAGAAAGAGTTTTTGAATTGGATGAAATAGCAGCAGAAATTATGCAAATGATTGATGGAAACCTAAGTATTAATCAAATAGTAGATAAACTTGCTAATAAGTTTGAAAATGCTCCAAAAGAACAGATATCAAAAGATGTAATTATTATGTTGCAGTCTTTAGCAGATAAGGGATTTGTAATAAAATGAAGCAGAAAAATTCAAAAATGGAATGTAAAAATAGTAGTTACATTACACCTGAGAAAAAGAGTAAGATGTTAATTCCTTATGCTGTACTTTGTGAATTAACACACAGATGTCCTCTATCCTGTCCATATTGCTCTAATCCAGTACAACTTGAAATGAAATCAAACGAAGTAAGTACAGAAATTTGGAAAAAAGCTTTAACCGAAGCTGTAAAACTAGGAATTTTACAAGCTCATTTTTCTGGTGGAGAGCCTACCGCAAGAAAAGATTTAGAAGTTTTAATAAATCATGCTGCTAAAGAAGGATTGTATACAAACCTTATTACTTCAGGTGTTTTAGTAAACGAAGAAAGGCTCAAAAAACTTTATGACTCTGGATTAGATCACGTACAAATATCAATTCAGGACACAGATCCTGAAAATTCAGAGAAAATAGCTGGTTTCAAAGGACATAACAAAAAACTAGAAGTCTGTAAGCTTGTTAGAAAAGTTGGATTACCCTTAACTATAAACTCAGTAATGCACCGTCAAAATTTACATAATCTAAAATCTATGATTGAATTAGCTGTAGAATTAGATGCAGAAAGACTTGAAGTAGCTCAAGTACAATACTATGGATGGGCCTTAAAGAATCAAACTGCATTTCTACCTACTAGAAAACAACTAGATAATGCTACAAAAGTTGTAGAAGAAGCAAGAATAAAATATAAAGGGATCCTTGCTATAGACTATGTAGTACCAGATTATTATGCAAAAAAACCAAAATCATGTATGGGTGGCTGGGGAAGACAGTTTTTGAATATTACTCCTGCTGGAAAAGTGTTGCCTTGCCATGCTGCAGAGTCTTTAACTTTTCTTGATTTTGAAAATATCAAAGAAAAACCATTGTCATGGATCTGGGAACATTCTCAGTCATTCAACAGGTTTAGAGGAACTGATTGGATGCCAGAACCTTGTAGGTCTTGTGATAGAAGGGAAATAGACTGGGGTGGTTGTAGATGTCAAGCATTTGCTTTAACAGGAAATGCTGATGCTGCTGATCCAGCATGTGAGTTTTCTCCTTATAGAAATGTGCTTGAAGAGCCTTTATCAAAAGCAGGAACTGATACTCCAAAGTTTATTTATAGAAAATTTTAATTAATTTGATAATTATTATTCTAGTTTTTGCAGAATTAATATGAACTCTAAAAAAGTAAATATTTGTGTGTTCTGTGGCAGCATGAATGGTGATAGTAATATTTATTGTTCAGAAGCAAAAAGATTAGGAAGTCTAATATCAAAGAATAAATGGAATCTTATTTTTGGAGGAGGAAAAAGTGGAATTATGGGATCACTAGCAGAAGGATTTGACTCTTCGAAAGCCAAAATTATTTCAGTTGTACCCAAGAAACTTAATAATAAAGAAATTTTATTTTCTAATCCTAGCAAAAAAATTTTAGTTAAAAACTTATTTTTGAGAAAAGAAAAAATGATAAATTTAGCTGACTTCATCATAGTTTTACCTGGAGGAATAGGAACTCTTGACGAAATACTAGANGTACTAGCTTTAAATAACCTTTCTATTGCAAATAAAAAATTAATTATTGTAAATCTTAATCAGTATTGGGATCCTTTAAAAGANCTAATATATTATTTAAAAAAAAGTAAGTTTGTTTATGATATAAAAAAATCTCATTTTAAATTTGTAGATACAGTAGACAAAACTGTTAAATTTATAAAAAACAACTTATAATTTACTAGGAGAAAATAGTGGAAAAAATAAAAGTAAAAAATCCAATCGTTGAATTAGATGGCGATGAAATGACTAGAATTATTTGGAAACTAATTAGAGAAGAATTAATAACAAAGTGGGTTGATATAAATTTATTATATTATGATCTAGGTATTGAAAGTAGGGATAAAACAGATGATCAAATTACTATTGAAGCTGCAGAAGCAATAAAAAAATATGGCGTGGGTGTAAAGTGCGCAACTATAACACCAGACGAAGCCAGAGTAGAAGAATTTAAATTAAAAAAAATGTGGCGATCTCCTAACGGTACAATACGAAATATTTTAGGAGGAACTGTATTTAGACAACCTATTATAATCAANAATATACCTAGATATGTACCTACTTGGAATCAGCCAATTGTGATNGGAAGACANGCATTTGGAGACCAGTACAAAGCTACAGACTTTGTTGTTCCNGGTCCAGGTAAACTTAAATTAGTATTTGAAGGCGAAAATGGAGAGTCTTTTTCAAAGGAAGTTTATGATTTTAAAAGCAAGGGATGTGCATTAGGAATGTATAATTTAGAAGAGTCAATCATAGGATTTGCAAGGGCCTGCTTTAATTATGGATTAGATCTTGGATGGCCAGTATATATGTCGACAAAAAATACTATTCTTAAAGCGTATGATGGTCTTTTCAAAGATACCTTTGAACGAGTATATAAGAATGAGTTTCAAGAAATGTTTAAGAAGAAAAATATTACTTATGAACATAGATTAATAGATGACATGGTCGCCTGTGCAATGAAATGGGAAGGTGGCTTTGTATGGGCATGTAAAAATTATGATGGTGATGTACAGTCAGATACTATAGCTCAAGGGTTTGGATCCTTGGGGTTAATGACTTCAGTGCTTATGACACCTGATGGAAAATCAGTAGAAGCAGAGGCTGCTCATGGAACTGTTACAAGACATTATAGACAACATCAAAAAGGTGACGCTACTTCTACAAACCCTATTGCTTCTATATTTGCATGGTCAAGAGGATTATGGTACAGAGGAAGCTTTGATAATAATAAAGACTTAATGGAATTTTCTAAAAAGCTTGAAAAGGCATGTATCAACGTTGTTGAAGATGGTTATATGACAAAAGATTTAGCTATTTTGGTGGGTATGAACCAAAATTGGATGGAAACAAAAGAATTTATACAGAAAATTAGTAAATATTTAACTGTGTCTATCGAAAAACAGTGAAGCTGTTGAATTAATCAATATCACTTTTATTCCTATTGTATCTAAAGTTTTCTGCATAACTTTTAATTTTTACTTTGGCATTACTATTATTTAAAACTTTATACTCGTAATTTTTACTTTTTGCAAATGCAACAGCACTATCTAAGCTTGAAAATTTTAATTTGGTTTTACTTATAGGTGGTGTATTTCCTTTCCACCCTGTCATAATGTCTTCTTCGTAAATCAAAAAATCATCAAACTTTAAATACCAAAAATGAGTTTTATATCTACCTGACTGGGTAGGGGATTTGGAACCCTTATAAATTATAACTTTTCTAATCATCCTATAAAATACTGGTCGGGGCGGAGTGATTCGAACACTCGACCCTCTGCTCCCAAAGCAGATGCGCTACCAGGCTGCGCTACGCCCCGAAGTGATATTAGTACTACAGTTTTTATCACAATACAATAGGAATATTGTCAAATTTATCGCTGTTGTAAAGAATGTGTACATAAATCGAAGCAGCATATCCTAGGGCTATGGCAGGAGTCCATTTTAGATGTCCAAAAAAAGTATAATTTCCTTTTGATTGACCCATTAAAGCAACACCAGCTGCTGAGCCGATAGATAACATACTTCCTCCTACACCCGCTGTTAATGTTGCTAATAACCACTGTCCTGTATCCATTTCTGGAAACATGGTTAGTACAGCATACATAACTGGAATATTATCAACTATTGCTGAAAAAATACCAACTAAGACATTAGCATAAGTTGCTCCTAAATCTATATAAGTTACTTCTGCAGTGTAAGCTAAGTATCCAAAAGCAGAAAGTCCTCCTACGCACATTAGTACACCATAAAAGAAAAACAATGTGTCCCATTCAGCTTTACCCATCTGAGTAAAAATATCAAATTTCTTAGGATCTTTTGGATTATTAGGACCTGAACTCTTCTTAAGAAAATAACCAAATAAACTTAATACCCCTAAACCTGTAATCATTCCAAAGGTTGTAGGCAAATGAAATTTTTGATGACTTATCACAGTTAACGTTATTGTACCTAAAAATAAAAATATAGTTGTTATTGCCCCTGGTTTCATGGTTACAGTTTCAGATGATTTTTCTGGATTTTCTTTTGGAATTGCAAAGTACATTATTGCTGCAGGTATAATATAATTAACAACAGATGGCACAAAAATACTAAAAAAACCTAAAAAAGGAATTACTCCTTTTTGCCAAACCATTAGTGTGGTGATGTCACCAAAGGGCGAGAATGCTCCTCCAGCATTAGCGGCAACTACTATATTTATACAAGCTAAACAAATAAAAGACTTATTTCCTTTTGCAACTGCCATTACTACAGCACACATTAATAATGCAGTAGTAAGATTATCTGCGATAGGAGAAATAAAAAATGATAATATGCCAGTGATAACAAATATCTTTCTATAACTAAAGTTTCTTGTCACTAACCAAGACCTTAATCTCTCAAAAACATTCCTTTCTGTCATAGTATTAATAAATGTCATAGCAACTAATAAAAACATAAATAACTCGGCAAACTCTAAGAAAACATGTCTAAACGTGTAGTTAATTGAATCGTATGAAACGCCCTTTGCGTTTGCCGTAATAACTACAGCTAACCATATAACACCTGCTGCTACTATTACCGGTTTAGACTTTCTTAGATGACTAAATTCTTCTGTCATTACAAAAAAATAAGCAATAACAAATATTGCTAAGGAAAATAAAGCAGGAAAACTGAGGATCATTTCTAAGTTAATTAACTCTCCAGCACCTCCAGCTGCAAATGATGAAGTAGATAAAGAAAAAAATAGAAGTCCCAAAATAAGCTTATTAAGTTTTTTAAATAGCATGTTATTTCCCTTAATTATTTTAATAGATTAAAAGATTATATTAATTAATTACTCTAATGATTTCAATAAATAAAAAGCAAAAAAAAAGGGCATTAACTGCCCTTTTTTAAATATTAAGAATTAAGAATTCTTTATGCTTCTCTTAAAGCACTCTTTATTTTCTCAGGTGTCATAGGTATTGATCTAACTCTTGCACCCACAGCATTTTCTATAGCATTTGCTATAGCAGGAGCAACAACTGTTGTTGCTGGCTCACCAGTTCCTGCTGGATAATGACCATTTTGAATAATAATAGTCTCAACTTCAGGTGCCTGATCTAATCTCATAGGAGTCCAAGTATCATAGTTAGTCTGCTCTATTGAACCGTTCTTCATTGTCATATCTTCGTATAATGCTAAAGAAATGCCGTGAAGAGTAGAACCTTCGATTTGCTTTTTTACACCCTCAGGGTTAACAGCTGTTCCAACGTCCATAGCAACAGTTACCTTTTTAACGGTAAGGTCTCCTGAATTAGGATCAACTTTGACTTCTGCTACACAAGCTGTCCAAGTTGGTGACCCTCTTTCCTGGGAAGATACACATGCTATTCCCATACCCTCATTTTCTCCTAAAGGCTTAACTCCGTAACCAGCTCTACCTGCAGCTACTAACAATGCATTCTTCAATCTGTTAGCACCACCAACTGAGTTAGGAGGAGAACCAGCATTTTTTCCACTTGCTGTTAAATGAGCTATTCTAAAAGCTAATGGATCTTCGCCAGCTTTTTTAGCCATTTCATCCATAAAGCTTTCTACAGCCCAAAAAGTCCAAGAAGGAGCAACAGCTCTCAAGAAACCTACTGGTAATGCTTTATCAGATAACTCATTATTAATAGACCTTACTTTATGATTAGGTATATCATACCAATGATCAGAACCATTAGTTGAAAATTGGTCGACTTTACCTTTCTTATCAACTGAATCTGGCATAAAACCTGGAGCAGCTCTCTTTGTTGACCAGCCAGCTACCACATCATGGTTCATTGCAGTCATTCTTCCAAACTCAGAACCACCTTCAACTACCTGATAAGTAGGGGTTCTATGGAAGTCAAATTGCATATCCTGTTCTCTAGTAAATAACAACTTAACAGGTCTACCGCCAAGATGCTTAGAGCACTGAGCAGCTAAAACAAAATTATCTGGCTCTGTTCTTCTTCCAAAACCTGTTCCAGCTAAATACTGATGACATACAACCTTATCAGCCTCTACACCCAGAGCTGCAGCAGCTGTTGGTTGTGCCATACTAGCCCATTGATTACCACCGTGAAGATGCCAAATTCCGTCTTTCTCATAAGCGGTACAGTTCATAGGCTCATGGCAACCGTGATAAGCAATTGATGTCTCGTACACAGCTTTGTGTTTAGTAGCTGCATTATCCATAGCTTTATCTGTATCACCTTCCAATACCCATAAAAAACCAGATGATGGATCTTGTTGCAATCTCACTGACTCNTTNCTNATNTCNTCNGAAGAAACGTTCTTATTNTCNCCTAAATCCCATTTTATTTTTAGAGCTTTAGCGGCATTCATNGCTGCCCATACAGTTTCACCAAAAGCTACNACATATCCAGTATTAATTCTGGCAAAACCATTTTTTTCAACGTAAGANCCAACATAACCATCTATCTTTTTNGCATCAGACTCATCNACAGATTGTGGTATNGCACCCCATCTTACCGGATTAGGGACTGGAATACCGTAGACCATGTTTGGAACGAAAACATCACTTCCATACTTTGCAGAACCGTCTATTTTACCAGGTAAATCGAAAGGTAATTTAGACTGACCTACTATAGAATATTCACCAAAACTCTTCAATTTAATAGACTTCATCTCCTCTTCAGAAAATGTTCTGTCTATGGTAGTTTTGCTTAAAATATCCTTATAAGTTACAGAACGACCATCATTGCTAATTACTGAACTATTCTTTGCAGTACAATTATTAGGAGAAGCTCCTAACATTTTAGCACCCGCTTCAATTAATGCTATTCTAGCAGAAGCACCAATTCTTGAGTTTCTATCAAAAGTCCAATTAACTGACCAAGATCCACCAGTAATCATCAAACCCCATTTAGCATGTGAGTCTGGATATATTACGTTTACATCATCCCAGTTAATCTCTAACTCTTCCGCCACCGCTTGAGCAAGTGCTGTCCCAACATGTTGTCCAATTTCACACTTTGTTACATAAACGTAAGCTTTTCCGTCAGCATCCATAGTTAAATATTGTTGGTGATCCCAATTCCCTGCTGCAATAGCTTTTGAAGCGCTGTCTACAGCATGAGGAAGTATTGAATAACCAATAACAAGACCAGCACCAGCAGCTGAACCAACTAATACTTGTCTTCTGGATAAGTTTCCAATTTTTTTAATGTGTTTTGTCATTTACTAAGCTCCTTGCATTATTTCTGACGCTCTTTTTATAGCAGTCTTAATTCTGTTATAAGTAATACATCTACAAATATTACCTTGTTGTGCTTCAACTATTTCGTTATCAGTTGGAGAAGGATTGGAAGCTAAGAAAGCAGCAGCATTCATCATTTGCCCTGATTGACAATAACCACATTGTGGAACTTGTAATTCTAGCCATGCTTGCTGAACTGGATGTCCTCCTTGTCCACCATTTAGACCTTCAATAGTTGTAATTTTAGCACCTTCTGCATCAGATATCTCTATCTGACAAGAACGAACGGCTTCTCCATTTAAATGAACTGTACACGCTCCGCATAAGCCTAAACCACAACCAAATTTGGTTCCAGTTAATCTTAAATGCTCACGTATAACCCAAAGTAATCTAGTATCTCCAGGTGCGTCTACTACCTGGTTTACACCATTAACTGTTAATACAGTCATATTTCCTCCCATAGTGAGTGTTAAAAAAATATCTGTAAATAAAATAATGCACTTAAACCCATTCGGCAACCCTTTTTTTTAAATAGTTCTACCTCCATCAACCTCTAACATAACTCCAGTAATGAAATTAGCCTCTTCTGAACTTAAAAACAAACACGCATTAGCTACATCATATGGTTCAGCTAATCTTCCTAATGGTATTGTTGATTTAAAGTTTTCATAAGCCGTACTAGGATCTTGTTCTCCTAAAAACTCTTTTAGCATTGGAGTTTCTCCTGCTACCGGACATATACCATTTACTCTTATTTTATATTGTGCTACTTCTAACGCTAAAGCTTTTGTCATGGGCACTAAAGCCCCTTTTGTGGCATTATATAAAGCTAGCCCAGGTCTGGGCCTAATGGCTGCTGTAGAGACTATGTTTATAATATTTCCTGCTGCTTTTTGTTTTATAAACTGAGGAATAATATTTTTCGCGCCTAAGTAAATAGATTTAACATTAATTTTAAAAAGGTTATCAAATAGTTCTTCTGATGAGTCTATTAACATTCTTGGTTTCATTCCTATTGCTGCATTTTGAACTAAAATGTCAATTTTTGAAAATTTTAAAACTGTTTCTTTTATCATATTTTCTACGTCTAATGCTTTGCTAACATCTACTTTAAGGGCTTCAGCATTTTTTCCAAGTTCATTAGAAAACTCTTTGGCCGATTCGTAATTTATATCAGCTATTAAAACTTTAGCGCCTTCATTAATAAATTTCTCTACTATGCCTTTTCCAAAACCTGATGCACCGCCCGTTACTATTACTACTTTGTTTTCAAAACGCATTTCTTCCCCCTTACAAAAAATTAAAAAAAGCTTATTTTGCTAGTTCTTTCATACCAGACTCTATCCCCGCAATATTCAATTCAAACATTAAGTGATTTATTAATTCTTTTAATATTTTGGTTGATTGAGAATAATTCCAGTTTTCTATGTTTTCTGGATTTAACCAAATTACTTTATCAAAATAACTTACTATTTTTTTTATCCAATAACTCCCAGGCTGTTCATTCCAATGCTCAATACTTCCTCCTGGATAAACAACTTCATAAGGAGACATCAGAGCATCTCCAATTATTATTACTTTAGTATTTTTTTTATAAATTCTTAAAATTTCATTTATATCAGTTAAATTATTACTCCTTCTTCTATTGTCTTTCCATACACTCTCATAAATGCAATTATGAAAATAAAAAAAGTCTAGGCTTTTAAACTCATTATTAGCAGCAGAAAAAACTTCTTCACAGATTTTTGCATGTTCATCCATTGATCCTCCAATGTCTATGAATAACAAAACTCTAACTTTATTAGTTCTTTCAGGTCTATATTTAATATCTAAAATTCCAGCGTTTTTCGAGGTATGAGAAATTGTTTTATCTAAATCAAATTCAAGTTCTGAACTTTGCCTAGCAAATTTCCTTAGCCTTTTTAAAACAACTTGAATGTTTCTAGTATTAAGTGAAACTTTATCATCTAAATTCTCAAATTCACGCTTTTCCCATATCTTTATTGCACTTTTATTTTTAGACGTTCCACCAACTCTAATTCCTTTTGGATTATACCCTGAGTTTCCATACATTGATGTTCCTCCAGTTCCTAACCACTTATTTCCTCCTTGATGTTTTTTCTTTTGTTCTTCAAGTATTTTTTGAAACTGTTTTAAAACTTCTTCCCAATCTTTATCATTACTAATTTTTTTTTTCATTTCATCAGTAAATATTTTGTTAAGTTGATTTTCTATCCAATCTTTTGGTATTTTGCTTTTAATCTCCTCATAAAACTCTTTATTTAACTCATAAAAATTTTCAAACACTTTATCAAATCTATCAAAATATTTTTCATCTTTGATTAAACTCATCCTAGAAAAATGATAAAACTCTTCAATGCTATTATTATTGCATATTCCCTTTTCTAAACCTGTCAGCATGTCTAAATATTCTCTTATAGTGACTGGAATACCAGATAACCTCAAAGCTTGAAAAAGTTTTAAAAACACTAGCTCTCTCTTCTTGCCATAAATGCTATTTTTTGAAATAATTCTACATCGGCTTCATTTTTTAACAAAGCCCCATAAAGTGGTGGCAAAAGTGAGTGTTTGTTTTTTGTTGTTAAATCTTCAAGGTTTAAATCATCAGCAACTAATAGTTTTAACCAATCAATTAACTCTGAAGTAGATGGTTTTTTCTTCAGACCCGGCGTTTCTCTGATTTCTAGAAATGAATTCAAAGCATAATTTAATAGAGTTTTTTTTATATTTGGATGATGTACTTTAACTATTTCAGCTAAGGTTTTCTCATCAGGAAAACTAATATAGTGAAAGAAGCACCTCCTTAAAAAGGCATCAGGTAAATCTTTTTCATTGTTTGAGGTTATTAAAATTATTGGCCTTTGTTTAGCTATTATAACTTCATTGGTTTCATATACAAAAAATTCCATTTTGTCTAATTCTTGCAATAAATCATTTGGAAATTCTATATCAGCTTTATCTATTTCATCTATTAATAAAACAGGTCTTTTTTCTGCCGTGAAAGCTTTCCACAAGACCCCTTTTTTTATGTAATTTTTAATATTGTTAACTTTTTTATTTCCTAGCTGAGAATCTCTTAATCTGGAAACTGCATCATATTCATACAGACCTTGTTGAGCTTTTGTAGTAGATTTAATATGCCATGAAATTAAATTAGTATTAAAAGTATTAGCAATTTCCTCTGCAAGCATGGTTTTACCTGTCCCTGGCTCCCCTTTAACAAGAAGAGGTTTCTCAAGTAAAACTCCTGCATTAACAGCTTCTATAAGTTGATCCGATGCAATATAATTTTTTGTACTAGAAAAATTTTTTTTCATGTACAAAATAATATATTAAATCTGACTTTGTAACCAGTTTTCTTTTCCTACTTTTTCAACTAATCCTAAATGAGTTTCTATAACATCCACATGTTCTTCTTCACTATCAAGTATTGATCTAAAAAGATCTCTGGAAACGAAATCTTTTAAATTTTCACAATCAGAAATAGCATTTTTTAAATCTGACAAAGCTTTTTCCTCTAATTTTAAATCACAATTCAAACATTCTACAGGCTCTTCCCCTATCATAACTTTATTCATGTCCTGAACATTAGGTAATCCCTCTAAAAAAAGTATTCTTGCAATTATTTGATCAGCATGTTTCATCTCATCTATAGATTCTTTGTATTCATATTCTCCCAATTTGTTGTACCCCCAATCCTTAAACATTTTAGAATGTAAAAAGTATTGATTGATTGCAGTCAGCTCATTCTTCAAAACTTGATTTAAATGCTCTATGACTTTTTCATTTCCTTTCATATTAACCTCCCGAATTATTGTTGTTATACATGAATATCTCTATTGTAACATTTATTACGATATTTTTTAATAAATAGTTTAAAATGTGAAAAAAGTGGTTATTTAATGAAAAAATTTGGTATACATTTTA
>NHEU02000071.1 GCA_002171495.2 Alphaproteobacteria bacterium TMED93 | reverse complement strand
TCCTCCATTATTTCCTGGCCCAGCAATAGCAATAATCTTATCATAATCAAAACTTTTTTTTACTAACTGATATAAGTTATAGCCTGCTCTCAGCATTAGTAAAATACTAGGAGTGCCAGATTTTTCTAATTTCTTTTCTAGAAGCTTAGTATTTAATTTATCGTACAAGAGAGCTTTCATTGCTTTGTTAAAGATAAATTTATTATTTCTTTTACTATACTTTTATTATTATCTGCTAAAGTCTCAATAAGACTAAAGTGATTGTCATTTTCACAAACTATTTTCTTACAATTAAAACCAAGAAGGTTTAAGTAATTCATATAATTATAACTTTGTTCTTTCCATAGAGTAGGTTCATTTTTTCCATATGAAATAATTGTAGGGACTACATAAAGTGGTTTGAGCTTGAATAGATTATTTTTTATAGCTTCTTCTAGTGACAAACCTATTTCTTTATTTACATTTAAATTAGTCACTATTTCAGTATCAAATATCCCACTAATTAGAGCTATTCCTTTAAAATACTTATCATTTAACCCATATTTTTTCCAATCTACGTTTAGCATTAATGAAGCTAAATGTGCTCCAGCCGAATGTCCTGATAATACAATATTTTTATTGTTTGCATTAAACTTATAAGCATTCTCGTAAATCCATACTATAGCTTTAATAATTTGCTCTCTAATTTCTGTTAATTTGACTTTTGGACAAAGTTCATAATTAATATTAAAAAAACAAATTTCTTTTTCAAAAAAAGGAACTGCCATATGAGTGTGGTATGATTTATCTAGTGCACGCCAGTAACCTCCGTGTATAAAAATATGTATAGGTAAATTATCCTTATAATCTTTGTAAAATACATCGAGTGTTTGCAGTTTTGAGTCACCATAGCTAATATCAGTTTTTCCAGTTAATTTTTTTTCTGCTAGTTTCGCTTTTTCTTTTGATATCCTTAGGTAGCTTTCAAAATTAGGAACGGCCAATCTAGGATTAAAACTTTGCTCTAAATTCTTTACGTTCATAGGATAAACATATAATAATTTAATAAAAAATATAACTAATTAAAAAATAAATTAATTTTTTTATTCTTTGATTTAAATATCTTCAAAACTTCCATGTCTACCATGTCCTATTGAAAACCTTCCTGCTCCTTCTATTCCTTCTTTTGATAGAACTTTATTTTGCATGCTATTATTCCATTCAAAATAAAGACCTTCTTTTAAACTTAAATTGTTTTGTTTTAAAATTGATTTTTTGTCTGCCTTTACGCATTCCTGAGGAAATTTTGCTATACTTTTTGCAATTTCCTCTGCTTTTTTTCTACTATTTCCGTCTTCAACTATATACTCACAAAGGCCAATATTTAAGCATTCATCAGATGTTACTTTTCTTCCAGTTAAAGTTATTTCTAGGGCTCTACCTTGTCCTACAATCTTAGGAAGCCTTACTGTTCCGCCATCAAGAAGAGGTATTCCCCACCTTCTACAATATACTCCTAAGTAGGATGATTTTTCCATTACCCTAAAATCACACCAAAGAGCTAATTCCATTCCACCAGCTACTGCTGGTCCTGAAATAGCTCCTATAACTGGTTTAGTTAATTCTAATCTTGTCGGACCTAATGGTCCTCTTGGTATATCACTACCATTTTTATAATCATTTCTATTTTTAGGTATATCCAAAGAGGCCAAAGGAGATGGTCCTTTTAATGAGGCAGCATACTTTAAGTCCCAACCTGCACAAAATGCACCTCCTTCTCCCCAAAAAACTGCTACACTAGCATCTTTACTATTTTCAAACTCAATAAATGCTTCGTATAATTTATCTGCACTTTCTGGATCCATTGCATTCCTAGCTTCAGGTCTTGAATGAATGATTGTCCAAACATTTTCTTTTTTTTCTATCCTTACTGTCATAGCTATTTCTCCTTTAAAAATTATATAAATAATAAATGATCTTAAAAATTTTATGTACGTAAAAATAATTTTAAGTAATATTATGCTAAAAAACTATTACAATCTAATTATGAGTTCTGAAAATAATGGCTTGGCAAGTCTACCTAACATGGTTAAATTTCAATTAATGACTTTATTGTCATTTATGTGGTCTATAGTTTTTACTTTGATGGTGGGTAGTTATTTGGTTCTTGGTCCAACAGTCTTATTACACATTTTATTTCTTTTAGGTGTTTTTTTTACTTCAGAAGTTTATAAAAAATCAAAGTTTTAATTTTTGTCGTTATTCTATTTTACTAACTGGCTCGCTTATAATTACTTCAGAATTTTCCTGAGTCTTAGCCCATAATAGTTTTTTTATCTTAAACTTTTCTAAACTCTCTTTTAATTCTATTTTTTCTGGAGTTATATTACATTGATTATTTGCTGTCCAACTTATGCTTTGATAAATTTTATTTTTTTTAGAAAAGTTAGTAATTAAAAAATCTTTACCTGATGCCTTTTTACAATCTTCCATATTAACTGCAGATAATATTAATACATTTTTTTTATTAATACTTGAAGTAGCAATGGCCTTATTATTTATTAAAGTAACCTTGTTAGAACCTATTTCACTTTTAAGGCTATAGACTGAGTTCATAATTTTATTTATTTTTTTATTTGGACCGTAAATACTAAAGATAACCAACTTTTCTTTTTTATTTTTGCCTGGAAAATTTATCCATCCATAACTACCGCTTAACGGTGAAAAAGATTGCTTTTTTTTTGAAGTAAAAATATTTATCCCCCCAGTTATAGTTGAAGTACTTGATAATTCATTAGGAATTATTTTTTCTAAAGAGCTTTTTTCCCATTCAACCCCAATAATTATATGCTTTGTTTTTATAAATGAATAAGGAGCTATTGGCAGGGGGTCTTTGTTTAATGGAGGTGCTCCTGCAAATAGAAAGTTATTAAAGTTAATTAAAATCAATAAAGTTTTTAGTATAAAAAAAATTTTCATAATTAAGCACTAATTTTTTCATAATCTCCACTTAAATTCAAGAACTCTTCATTAGTGGAATAGAATCTATTATTTGAAGAGTTATTTATTACCTCTAGCATTTTAGGTAGCTTAATTCCTAACCTATTGCATTTTTCAATAACTTTTTTAGGGTCAAGAGCATCTATTATTTGGAAAGGACCCTTTTGCCATGCAAAACCCCATTTCATAGCATTATCAATGTTTACTATATCATCAGCAATTTCAGGAACTAAGTCAGCAGCATATAGTAGTGAACTTCCCATAACATTCCATACATAATTTCCTTCTATTGTATCATCTAACATTATGTCAAAACTACTTGAATCCATACTTTCTTTTTTTGACAAAACCCACTCTCTATTTTCTAAATCATATACTTCTTTAATTTTTTCTCCATTACTGCTTTTTTGAACTCTGTAAAATCCTCCACCACTTTTTCTTCCTAATTGACCATTGTTATATAGCCATAATTCAGCATCAGGCAAACTGACGTAAGGTCTTCCTAAATCATTTTTTGGTAAATTAATTTCTAGATTTTTTCCAACTGAATACATTACATCTAGACCTATTAAGTCTATAAGACCATACAGCCCTGTAGGGGGAAGACCCAACGGTTTAGATAGTAATGCATCTATTTTTTCAATAGAAAGATTCTTTTTTCTTGCATCTTTTCCTTCATGAAGACCCTTCAACATAAAATAGCATCCAATTCTATTACCAATAAAGTTTACAGTATCTTTTCCATACACTACGCCTTTTCCAAGAGTATTTGCTAAAAAGTTACTAAATGTTTCTAAAACTTCTTTAGAGGTTTTTTCTCCAGGAATAAGTTCACATAATTTCATCACTTTTACAGGATTAAAAAAGTGGGTAATGCATACATCTTTTAATAAATTTTCTGGCATTCCCTTAGTTATTTCTTTGAGGGGTATTCCAGAAGTATTTGAACTAACGAAAGAGCTTTTAGATCTAAAGTTTTCTATTTTAGTAAAAATTTCTCTTTTAATTTCTAGTTTTTCAACTACTGCTTCACAAATCCATTCATAATTAACAATCTTATGGAAATCTTTTTCAAAAGTACCAATTTCAATATTTTTAATATTACTTGGCAAAGATAGTAAAGGTTTTTTTTCATTTACAATATTCATTCTTGCCTTATTTACTGTATCTTCATTAATATCTAACAATAGTACTTTACAGTTTTTATCAGCAGCTAAGGCAGCAATTCCTGCCCCCATAGTACCTGAACCCAAAACTGCTACGGAATTAATTTTGTGAGGCATAATAATCCTTTCTTAAATTTATAAACATTAATTTACAAGAATAAACTTATTAGTCTATAATTACATTTAATTTATATAGCTTATGAAAAATATCAAAATAAAAATAAAAAAAAAAAATATAGTTAGAATTCTTAAAAAAGTTTCTAAATTTGATTGGGATAAAATTCCAGATATAAATAATTGGTCTTTAGGAGTAGATAAAAAAGAATTTAGAAAAATTTGTGATTACTGGATATCAAAATATAACTGGAAAAATGAAGAAAAGAAATTGAATAAATTTAATCACTACATAGCAAAAGTTAATGACTTAAATATTCATTTCATTTATAAAAAGAGTGAAAATAAAAATTCTATACCACTTTTAATTAGTCATGGCTGGCCTGGATCATTTCTAGAGTTTGGTAAAATTATAGGCCCTTTAACCAACCCCATAAAGTATGGATTAGATAGCAAAGTAAGCTTTGATTTAATAATTCCATCAATACCAGGGTTTGCATTCTCTGATGCACCTCCTATGCCATTAGGTCCAAGAAAAATAGCAGCTTACTATAATGATTTAATGATAAATGTTTTGAAGTATAAAAGTTATATGGCACAAGGCGGTGATTGGGGTGGAGCAATTTCAACCTGGTTAGGATTTGATCATAGTAAATTTTGCAAAGCCATACATTTAAATATTATGATAATGAGAGATAAAAATGGACCGCAAACAGAAAAAGAAAAAAAATGGCAAAATGAATTTAAAAGAGATCAGATATTGGAAGAGGGTTACAGGTCAATACAGGCAACTAAACCTCAAACATTGGCTTTTTCTATGAATGATAATCCAATTGGAGTTGCAGCTTGGATTTTTGAAAAATTTCATGGTTGGTCTGATTTAAAAAATAAAAGTATTTATGATATATATTCCAAAGACGAATTGTTAACTAATATAATGATATATTTAGTAACAAATTCATTTAATACAGCTACTTGGATTTATTATGGAAGAAGAGAAGAGGGTGGGAGAGTAATGAATATAGAAGGTAAGGTAAATACTCCAACAGCTTGTGCAGTATTTCCTAAAGAGTTTTTATCTTGGCCACCTAAGACATATGTTAAAAGATTATATAATATTTTACAATGGTCTAATATGCCCTCTGGAGGACACTTTGCTGCAATGGAAGAGCCAGACCTTTTAGTAAAAGACATATTCAATTTTGGAAAAAAAACCAAAGAACTTTTTATTATTTAATGATTTTAAGACCTTTACAATTAAGAAGATCTTGGCTGTTTGTAGGAGCAGTTAATAAAAATGATATAAATGCTTCTTATAAAAGTGAAGCTGATGTATGTATTTTGGATCTTGAGGATTTTTGCGTTCCTAAAGATAGAGATTTAGGAAGAAAAAATATTCCTAAGATATTAGAAAAATGGAAAAAAGCTAGTAAGGTAACTGCTGTTAGAATTAATCCATTAGAAACAAATGATGGATTAAAAGATCTTGATGCGGCATTATCAAAAAATTTGGACATAATACTTTTACCAAAAGTAAATAATAAAAAACAAATTAAAATTTTCTTANAAAAAAAAAAGGCTTTTGAAAAAAAAAAAAAAATTAATAATAATATTATAGAATTTATACCCAATATAGAAACAGCGGAAGGGTTAGAGAATATAAAAGATATTATAAATTTTAATCAAGTTGCTGGAGCATTAATAGCCTCCGAGGATATGGCTGCATCCTTAGGTTTGATAGAAAGTAAAAATAATGACATGTTAAACTTTGTAAGAAAAAAATTTCATCTAGCATGTAAAGCATATAAAAAATATTCCATAGATATGCCTTATACTTGGAATAATAAACGTGAACTAAATAATGAGCTCAAATATATTAAAAGTTTAGGCATAATCGCAAAAAGTTCTATTAAAGCTGATCATTGTAAAATTATTAATAAAATGCTTTGCCCAACTAGATTGGAAGCTAATCAAGCTAAAAATATTATTAAAAAATTTAAAATTGCCGAGGCAACAGGAAAAAGACAAGTTTTTTATAAAAATCACTATTTGGAGTTGCCTGCTTATAATTCAGCATTAAAAACTTTAAATAGATATAAAGAGTTCATAGAATATAATAAACTAATTGAAAATAATTAATGAAGGCATAGTTAGTGTTAACTTTTATATTTTTCATTACCCTAATTGGTGTTTCATCAATGTTTTTTATTAGTAGAAAATCTGACATAAGTGGCTTTTACTCAGGACTAATGGAAGATAATAAAGAGCCTAATCTTATAGTAATAACTTTTTCATTAGTAACAACTTGGATATTTTCTAGGTCATTGTTAACTGCTGCTATCCTTGCTTATTATTATGGATTACCTGGGGCATTAGCGTACACAGCTTATTATTTATCTTTTCTTACTGGAGGATATTTTTTAATAAATGTAAGAAATAAATTTAAAGTGAATTCTTTAGTTGAGTTTTTTGAAAAAGAATATGGTTTTGTTGGTAAGTTTGCTTTTTCATTTATAATTATTATAAGATTGATAAGTGAGATATTTGCAAATCTTATAGTAATAGGGCTTATATTTGGGAATGAAGGAAGTTTAGAATATAATTTATCAATAGTATTAATAATGATATTAGCTTTCTCTTATTCTTTTTTAGGAGGCTTAAGAAATTCTATAAAAACAGATTTTTTTCAAATGTCTATTTTTTTAATTCTTTTATTAACTTTATTGATTGGTATATCTTTTTTTCCTACAGAAATTGGTATTAATTTTAAGCTTGCAAATCTTAAGGATTTCTCAAATCCAGGTTATGCTCTAATATTAGTAGCTTTGTTACAAATATGGAGTTATCCTATTCATGATCCTGTTATGATGGATAGAGGCTTTATTTGCAATAAAAAGACAACTAAAAAAAGTTTTTTTCTAGCATTTCTATTAAGTTCTTTTTGTATTTTTGTATTTTCTTTATTGGGTATGTTTCTAACTGATAATGCTTTAGAAGGTTTTACATTTATTGAAGCAATAAAAGCAAATTTTAACAATTACTTATCGTATATAATTTTTTTATTATTGATTGTTTCAGCTATATCTACATTAGACTCAACTTTATCAAGTGCTGCTAAGTTAGTAGTTTTAGATTTAGCAATTTTACCAAAGACAATTTATCATGGTAGAATAGTTATGTTTGTATTTATGCTTTTAGGACTGATTTTTATTTTTTTTAATACTAAAGATTTATTTACAGCAGTTGCTGTTAGTGGAACTGCGGCAACATTCCTTACAACTACTTTTATATTAAGAGTATTATTAAATATTTCTATTTCAAAATTGAGTCTTCTTATATCATTTTCTATGAGTATTCTTGGTGCAGTAGTTTATTATATTGAATCACAAGGAATTAATAATCTCTTGAGTTTAACCTTTGGTATTAATCATAAATATAAAACATTGCTGTTAATTAATATAATTATATTAATAATTAGTTTTATTTCTGCCTTTACTTTAAAAAAGTCTCTTAAAAAACCTCTATAGGACCGTTTGACTTTTTCCATTTTTCAAAGCCTCCCTCGAGATGCAAGGTTTTATCTAGGCCCATTTCTATTAGAGTTTTTGTTGCAAGAGCTGATCTCCATGCACTTGCGCAATATAAAATAAAGACCTTAGAAAGATCTAATTTTTTTTTGTGATAAGGGCTTTCTGGATCTACCCAGAATTCTAACATTCCCCTAGGACAAGAAATTGAACCAGGAATTTTTCCTTCTTTTATTAACTCTCTGTAATCTCTTATATCAATAAATAAATGAGTATCATCTTTCAATAATTTCTTTGCATCTTCTACTTTTATTATTTTTATTATAGCGTTAGCTTCTTCAACAAGTTTTTTAGAGTTTTTTTTTATTTTTTGCATTATTTTATAGACATCTTTATTCTAACAGCTTATTTACTAAAAATATTTATTAATCTTAAACGTAAACTGAGTTTATTATGAAATTTCTAATTTTACTACCAACATTATTATTTTCTTTTTTTTCTTTTTCTTCTGATAACGTTATGCTAGATAAGGCCATTAAAGCTGCCCAAAGTAGTAGAGTTAAAGATCCTTCTTCACCAGTGTTTAGTTGTATGTTGTCTCAATGGGAAGGTAAATACATTGAAGCTCAAAGTAATTCCGCAAAGAAAATTCAAGTTTTTGATGTATTTGGTTATGAAAGATTTTTAGCATGTTATAGGTCCTCCTCAAAAGTTGGAGCTAAAGGAGAGCTAGGTGTTGATACAGAAAAAAGAAAAGTTGCTAATGGAACAAAGTTTAGGGCTCGAGTTATTTGTGAAAACAATATATGCCAAGCCACTTGGATGGATAGTGAATGTTGTTATGACTTAGATTTAAATAAGTATTAAATTTATTTTTTTTCTAACTTAGCAGATTGCTCTTCAAGAACATCCTTTAAAATATTATTTCTTGTATCTACTATATTATTTACAAGTCCCTTAACTTCTGAAGGGACAAAACCTCTTGCTTCTAAGAATTTATCTTCATCTTCAAGAAACTCTTTGTAGAGTTCCTTATCTCTTTCAAGCTTTTCATACAATTCAATTATTTCTTTTTTTAATTTCTCATCAGTCATTTATAACTCCATATTTAAATTTACAATACCTATACATATATATTTATTTAGTTTGACCAGTCCACTCATGTTCACTTAAACTACAATTATCTATTTTCCATTCTTTATACGTTAAATGTTTTCTTTTATCAATCTTTATACAACTAAAAGATTCACTATTTAAGCTTTTATTACATTCGCTTTTTGTAAGAAATGTTTCTCGAACTATGTCTTCATTCCAATTTATAGGTTGCAAAATCCAAACTATTAATGCGCAGGTAAGCATATTAAACTATACTTTCTTGTAGTTTGCTATTTTTTGATTGTACAGCTAAAGATTTTTTTCTCACTATTACCAATGGAGGACATTTATAATTATTATAATAAAGAGACTGACAATCTAAGCAGTAAAAACATTCGTTCATATTTATATTTCCTTTTTGATCAATTGCATCTATTGGACATGCTTTTGAACATAACTTGCAAGGGTTTCCACATTCAAGTCTTCTTTTTAATGGATTTTTTAATCTCAATTTACCTCCTAAAACCATAAAAGCTCCTAATGGACATAAAAATCTACAGAAGAACCTTTCTATGAACAACCCTAAGGTTAATAAGGAGACAGCATAAAGTACGAAGTACCACTCTCTTTGAAATTTCATGGAAATAGTAGTTTTAAATGGTTCAACTTCTGAACTTAGGTTTAAAATATCAGCTGAGTAAAAACTACTAATAATTAATAGCAACAATACCACATATTTAATATTTAATGAATTTCTATTAACTTTTTCAGATACTTTTATTTGAGGTAAATTAAAATATTGAGCAAGTTTAGCTAATATTTCTTGAAAACTACCAAAAGGACACAGCCAACCACAAAATAAACCTCTTCCCCAAAATATAAAAGTACTAATTACATAAACCATTAAAACAGTGAGAAGGGGATCAGATAGTAGTACATTCCATGATGGATTATTAATAGGTGCAGCTATCCACATCAAGACACTTAATATTGTTATTTGACCTCCAGCTATCCAACCTAGCCAAACTAAAATCCAAGATAAAAATAAATATCGAAAGATTTTCCTTCGGTAATCAAACTTTGATAATACATCCATTCTTATAATAGCAATAGTAAGAATGATTAATGTAACAATTAAAATAGAAATATTATTTTTTTGATTTTCCCAAGCTGCGTGCCAGATAGGAGTATCTTTATTAGCAATTTTTATTAAACCATCTGGTTGAATAATATATTTGTCATCAAGCTTATAATCTAAAATATATTTTTTATTTTCATTTATGTTTTTGCTTTCTATTAGTATTTCTAATTTCCAAGGTTTAACAGGGTTTAATCCAGCATCTGCTGGAATTCTATATAAGCCTGCTTCTGCAAAATAAGGTTTATCCTCTCCATGAAGAAACCCTAAGTTTCTAAAGTTGTTTTTTAGTAGAGGAATATATCTTTCATCTTGAATTACAGATAACCTTTTAAAGTTCCCGTCAGCTATATGGGTCTCTCCATCCAGAGGATATCTTCCTAATGCTGCTATAACTATAGTGGTCTCATTTGGATCTCTTCCTGCAATGAAAATATCATACCACTTATCTCCTAATAAATTTCTTCCTATAGTAGGAGTTACTACTGGTGCCAAAAATAAATCTAAAGCAAGCTCTCTTTCAGTATCTTTGTAACCTTTTTTAACTTCTTTCTGCTTTGCTGCAACTGGTGTATTTCCAGCAAATATTGCTTTATATCTATATATATCTGCAACTCCTGAGCGATTTGATACTAAAGGTTTAGTTATGCCATTTTTTTTTAGCTCTTCCATTGTAAGCGTTAGTCTTGCAATAGATCCATCCGAAATTAATTGAGAAAATGGAGTTTCTTTAAAGTTTACAATATCAACAACAGGACTATCATTAAGTCTTATACCTTTAGAAAGTGCAACGATTCTTGCAGCTCGTAAAATAGCACCATTAAATAAAACAGCACTCACTGTTGCCGAGGATATACCATCAATAGAACCTTCTCCTTCGGTACGGAGTAAGTTAACTTTCGTGGGCACCCTTATATCTAAGCCTTTATATTGTGCAGTAAATTTAGGCAAAATTAGTTCTCCTTCAGGAGTGTACATTCCTATAATAGGCTCATTATGTTTTAAGACTTTTGCCCCTGTTAATTTCCCATCTAATCCTAATCCAACTAACATATCAAACTCTTGTGACGAATAGCCCTTAGATGAAGTAATAGCTCTAGTAACAAATAAATAACCTACTAACTCTCCATCTTCAAAAACACTTACAGTTGGAGGGTCTCCTTCTAAAGAACTTAGCTTTGATACATTAGAAAAAAAATCTTTAGCCATATTTAAATTAACCCAAGTAGGGTCAGTTACACCCCATTTCCCTTCTCTTAAACTATCGATATATTTTTGAGTAAGACTTGGCTCTGTATTTTTAAGTTTATTTTCTTCAGCACTTAATGATAAAGAGGCTATAAAAAATAGGAAGAATACGATTCTAAAAATTGAAAAAAATTTAAATATTTTTTAATTCCTCCCTGAAATTTAAAATATTAAAAATTATTTAATTTACAACACAAATAAAAATTTTTACAAATATTTGCTTTTTTAGCTTCTATTTTAACTTTTTTTCGTT
>NHEU02000059.1 GCA_002171495.2 Alphaproteobacteria bacterium TMED93 | reverse complement strand
CCCAATCTCTTATTGACTCAATTATTTTTTTTAATTTAGATGACTTACAAAATATACCACCACCTTCTCCCATTGTAATATGATGGGCAGGGTAAAATGAAAGTGTTGCTATATCGCCAAAAGTTCCTACATTTTGTTCATTATACTCTGCGCCTAATGCATCACAACAATCTTCAATTAAATATAAATTATATTTTTCGGCGAACTTTTTTATTTTCTTTATGTTAAAAGGATTACCTAAAGTATGCGCTATGAAAATAGCTTTTGTTTTTTTTGTAATTGCTTTCTCTAGAAGGTTTTCATTTATATTATAATTACTTATTTTTGCATCTAAAAAAACAGGAATTAGACCATTTTGAATTATTGGATTTATAGTTGTGGGAAATCCCATAGCGCAGGTGATTACTTCATCACCTTTATTTAATTTTTTATTACCTAATTGATCACTACATAAAGCTGAAATAGCTAATAGATTAGCTGAGGATCCAGAGTTACAAGTAAGGAAGTATTTTATACCTAAAAAAGTTGCCATTTTTTTTTCAAATGCTTTATTAAACCTTCCCTCTGTAAACCAGCCATCTAAACATGCGTCTACAGCATTTAAAATTTCTTCTTTACCTATTACTTTTCCTGACACAGGTACTTTTTTATAATTTATTTTATTTTTATTTTTTGAATCTAAGTAGTCTGATACTGCCTCAAAAACTCTTCTTCTTCCTTCTACAGTTTCTTCTTCTTTTACTTCTTCTTTTTCATTTGTATATTTAATAATATCTCTAAGCATAAACTTTATCTCTTTTATGAATTAAGTTACAATAATTTTTAATGAGGTCTTTCGTAACAAAATAAGGACTCTCATTTTTTAGGACTCTTTTATACCAATTAGCAGTTTGAAAAATTAATTCTTCAAATTTTACCATTGAAGACCAAGAAAGATCATTTCTGGCTTTAGTTGTATCTAAATTTAAAAATTTTTTTTCTGTATATTTATTATTATTTACTATTTTAATGTCTTTAGTATCAAATGTTTTTAAAAATAGATTGGTTACCTCAAAAACAGTTCTATTTTCATTATCGAATGATCCTATATTAAAAGAGTCAAAGCTTTTTTTACTATTGATTGTATCCAAGCCTACAAGTAAATATCCTAAAATTGTGTCTAAAATATAGCTCCATGGTCTGGTATGATTAGGGTTTCTTATAATGGGTGTAGATTGATTAATAAGTGATTTAACTAAATCAGGAATAATTCTATTTTTAGACCAATCTCCTCCTCCTATTACATTACCTCCTCTTACAGTTCTAACTATCATATTTTTTGATATACCAAAGTAAGAACTACTTAAAAGTTCGCAAATAACCTTAGATACACTGTATGGACAGTTTCCTTTTAATGAAGATATTTCTGAGAATTTTTTTATTTTATTGTTGCAGTTATCATATACTTTATCTGAGGTAACTATAATTATTGGTACTGAAGAAAATTTTTTATACATGATATCAAGAAGATTTAAAGTGCCATTTATATTAGTAGTAAATGTATCAAAAGGGTTTTCATAACTATCTATAACTAAAGGCTGAGCAGCTAGATGAAAAACAAAATCAGGATTTGTATCTAGCATAGATTTTTCTAAACTTTTATAATCTCTAATATCTCCCCAATATTGGTTAATACTGTTTATAGTATTATAATCAAAAACAGATTTTTTCCATTTTATCTTATCAGAATAACCTATNACATCTGCNCCTAATTCCTCTAAAAAAACAGNAAGCCAAGCTCCTTTAAAACCAGANTTTCCAGTTATAAANACCTTTTTATTATTATATAATTTAAGCTTGTTTAACATTTTTTCTAANATGNTAAATNTTTTTAAATTCTGAGTTNTTTTTTTTCCAAGGAGCTGCTCCTTTATCCCATAATTTATTAAGTATTAATTTTTCTCTTAAAGTATCCATTGGTTGCCAAAAACCATTATGTTTAAAAGATAATAATTCTTTTTCTTTTGCTAACCTTGGTAAAGGACCTTTTTCCCAAGCTTCAGAATATTCTCTAATATAACTTAATACTTTTTTTTCTAAAACAAAAAATCCTCCATTTATCCAACCACTTTCACTTTTAGGTTTTTCTATAAAGCTTTTTACAAGATTATTTTCTATATCTATTGCTCCAAATCTTGCCAATGGCCTTACCGCTGTAACAGTTGCTAGCTTTTTATGTTTTTTATGAAAGCTTAATAGTTTTAAAATATTTACATTACTTAATCCATCTCCATAAGTAAGCATAAAAGGTTCATCTTTTTCTAAAAACCTTCCAATTTTTTTGACTCTTCCAGCAGTTTGTGTATTTAAACCTGTTTGAGCTAATGTTAGTTTCCATTCTTTTTTATTTTTATTTATAG
This sequence comes from Alphaproteobacteria bacterium TMED93, assembly GCA_002171495.2. Lineage (GTDB taxonomy): Bacteria > Pseudomonadota > Alphaproteobacteria > TMED109 > TMED109 > JAYYAX01. Next base: position 14,445 of record NHEU02000059.1, on the reverse strand, counting down.
TTTCTATTTTTCCATCTGAGGAAATTATACATGTACCATTTTTTAAGTTATAGTCTTTAAAATACGAAATGATATCACTGCCTTTATAACCTAGACATATTATGAAATCGTTAAAACCGAAACCCATATACCAATTCATAATATGCTCAATAATAGGAATTCCTCCTATCTCTACCATTGGTTTAGGTCTAATAGAAGTTTCTTCAGCTAATCTTGACCCAAGGCCTCCTGCTAAAATTACTACTTTCATGTATAATACCTTTATCAAAGTTTGCAAGAAACATGCCGATGACTAAGATACTAAATTTACTTTATTACTTTCATTTATNTTAGCCTGTGCAACTAAAGATAATGATATTTTATTTAAAATCATATTTTTTGTTAAAATAGCAGTTTCNGCTGCATAGTCAGTTTCTATAGTAGAATCTGCTGCAGCACTCATAATAGCTGATGCAGCATATGCTATATTTTCTCTTGACCTTAGTGATTGAATTCCTCCAGCTATTTCTCCTAAATTTAAAGCTACTTGAGCAGTTATAGCCGCACCGGAAGTATCTGCATTTGATGCTTCAGTAACTGATGCCACTGCGCTAACTGTACCTGTTGTAAGAGAAACTGTACCNCCATCATCAGTAACACCAGCAGTAAAAGTNACTTTTGATGTCCCTAACATAGAAATTCCATTAAACTTTGTTCCTGNTACTATAGAGTCAATATTTGATGTTATTGTTGCAGTTTCTGCATTAAGTGATGCTATATCAGTAGTTGAAAGNAAAGAATTATTGTTATAAAGCGCACCTAANTCTTCTAATCTTTGAGCCAAGGAAGCAATTTCATTTAAAGAAGCTTCTGCAACTAATAAAGCATCAATCGCCTGTCTTGCATTATTTGCTGCTGCTCTCCAACTATCTGACTTAGCTTTTAAAGTATTATGCAACGATTGCAAGCCTGCATTTTGGCCTCCTGATGTTATCTTGCCTGTGGTAAGNTTTTTTATACTATCATTAATTTTAGGTATTGCGAGTTTACTNCCTAAACNTGCTAATATTGCTGTTATACTGCTNTCACTCAANTAANCCTCCAAATACACTTTTTAATACAAACGACANAAAGNAAAAAAGTTTAGAATTTTTTTCTGGTAGAATTAANATTATTAAAATATCATAAACATATTTATAAAGAGGTCGTTTTTTATGTTTATGGGAAAAAGAATTATTGTAACNGGTGCTAATGGGTTTATCGGNTCTCATTTAATAACTGAATTAATTGAAACAAANACNCCTTCAACAGCAATAGTNAAAACAACNTCAAATGTNGAAATATTAAAAAAAATTAAGTTTTATAATATTATAAAAACAGATAATTATTTAGAACCCTCAATAATTAGGCAGTTGTCAATTAGTAAGCCAGAATANTTTGTTCANTGTGCCTGGGATAATAATTATATAACAAATTATAAAAAAACTCTGCAAGCTATAGAATTAGCTAAAGCTATAAATTGCAAAGGGTTCATGTCAATTGGTACATATGAAGAATACGGTAAATTAAACAAAGGTTTACAAGAAAATCAGATCTGCACTCCAAAAACAGACTTTGGAAATATAAAATATGCTTTGTATCTAATGTGCAAAAGCATATGCAAAAATTTAAACTTAAAATACTCACATGTTAGATTATCAATACCATATTCAATGCGTGACAATGATAANTTTTACTTTACTAAAATTATAAAATCAATTTCTAAGGGCGAACAACCAGATATAAAAAACTTATATAGTGCTAATGATTACATTCACGCTTCAGACATTGCTAGAGCAATTATATCCTTGGTTGAGAATCAGGCGGAAGGTATATTTAATTTAGGATCTGCAGAACCAATTGCTACTAAAATATTGCTTAATATGATTTATGAAAAGTTTGGAAAAGAATTGAAAATTAATAAGCAAAATGATTTCAATAATGACCTAGAAGAATTTTCATTAGATAACAATAAGATATACGATAAAATAGCATGGAAACCCTCAATTTCCATATGGGATGGAATATCCCTTCTAGTTCATGAAAATAAATTTAATACTAAACCAAGCTTAGAAGAGTTTACTGATAGAATAAGAAACCTTTGCAAATAGCAAAATATTGTATTATTAAAGGATTATTATTATACTAAATAATAATAACAAAGGAGAAAACTTTGGCTGGAACTTTTTGTCCAGATTGGATATTTAACCTATCTGTAGCTAGAACAGCATATGAATTTATCATATCTGATTTACCAATTAAATCATATGCTAAGAAGTACTCTGCCNCTTTATCAGAGCACTATAGTGAAATAAANCCTGAAGAAATAGAAAATGAGGCTGAGCTATTACTTCGTTTTTTAGTAGAAATTAATGCAGAAAAGTCTGACGAGTTACTTAATAATTTTGTTTTTTTTAAATTAAAGTATACGCAACCTGGATCAAAAAGAAAACTTAAAGGAATGTTTGGCACTGCATTTGATTCTGAAAAAGAAAAAAAATATGGATCAAATGTGACTTTAAAGTCTTTTAGAGCTTACGTATTTGGTCTTAGATCAGGCGTATCAGAAAAGCCTGAACCTGGTTGGGATATTTTAAAGGAAGAAGAAATTGGTTTTTTAAAAGAGATGATTTCAAAAGAAGCTAATATTATAGACGGAGTTTAGTCTTTTATCTTAAAAACTGAAATAGACTTAAATTTGATATTTTTACGAAGGCTTGTTGACTAGCTTGTAGACCTGTAATTTGACCTTGTAGTTCAGTTACTAAAGCTGCGAGATCTGCGTCTGAAATGCTAGACATATCTTTTTCAATTGCGATTGTTCTTTGTGCAATCAATTCTTTCTGTCTATCCAAAGAATTAGTTCTAGCGCCAATTATTGCTTTTTGGTTTGCTATATGATCCTGAANACTTATTATNTCATCTAACCTATTTTGTATTGTTTGATTTTTATCATATAAAACCTGAGGTATNCCTAAAGAATTCCCTGCTCCATCTATAGCATCAAATGTTAAAAATGACTTAGGTTCCTTTTCTGATTTTTCTATTCCTTCCACTTGTAAATCTTTTATAGTTATAGGACCATTTTTAGAATCTTCTAAAGTTATTATATTTCCTGATAAACTTGCACTTATATTAAGGCCTGAACTATTAATAGCTGTAACTACACCAGAAAGATCTGTTCCTGGTAAATCTACAGAAATATTTGCAGTATTTTCATTGTCAGCTAGAGTAAAACTAAAATTTCCAGGATTNCCATTTTCTATTTTAAGAGTTGCCTTNCCTACAGNNTTNGCCTCAACTACACTTCCGGCAGCTGTTCTAATTGAGTTTATAATATCTTCTAAAACATTAAACATAGGAGCAACAGAGTTGTTTGATTTTACGGCCATAAATACGCTACCACCATCTAATGTAGTTCCTACGTTTCTTGTCTCTGATACAGCAACTGAGTTAGTTCCTCTATCACCCTTGTATTCTATAACACCCTTGCTGTTTTTTTCAAAAGGTTGAGTTCCTGTATGATATCCTCCAAAAATATAAGCTCCTGAACTGTCTGTAGAATTAGCGGTACTTAACATTTCTTGTTTCATTTCTATGAGCTCTAAAGCAAGTGCTTCTCTATCTTGTGCTCCAAAAGTATCATTAGCAGCCTGAATTGCTAACTCCTTTGCTCTTGCCATTAAATTTGTAATAGATTGCAAAGCATTATCAGCAATTGTTAATCTATTTATAGCATTATCAGCATTTCTTGAATATTGATTAAACCTCTCTTTAACTTGTTGTAATCCAGAAAGTTCAACGGCCCCTATGGGGTCATCTGAAGCTTGTATAATATTTTTTCCTGAAGATATTTTATTTTGTAAAGATTGAATATCTTCATTAAGTTTACTGAAACTCTCAACTTGCTGCTTATTAAATAAACTAGTGCTAACTTTCATTTATTAAATCCTATCAATTAGTGCATCAAATAACTCTCTAGCTGTTTGCAAAACTCGTGCCGATGCCTGATAAGCTTGTTGGTACTCAATTAATTGTGCTGCTTCTTCATCCATGTTTACCCCGCTAAGTTCTGATGCAGAACCAGCTGCTGCATCTCTTATCATTTCCGAGGAACTTAAGTTTAAATTTGTACTTTGAACTGAAGATCCTACTGATGCAACTATTTCTGAAAATAGCTCTTGGAAGTTTCCTTTTCCTTCAATTGCATATTTATCCTCTTGAAGGTCTAACATGGATAAAATATTNCTACCATCTCCTACACCACCAAGATTATCTGTTATAAAAAAACTATCTGATACTTTTGGCGTACCATTTATTTTAAGATTGTATCCAGCAATTTTAAATCTTCCTGTTTCTGATAATGTTCTTTCTGCAATTGTATGACCAGTGTCTCTATCTTTAATGTGTATTAATTTATCATTTACAGAGTCTACAGTAAAAGTAAGATTTTCTTTAATTTTTTCGCTGGGAATTTCTTGCGTTAGAAAAGATGCAGAAACTCTCCTTGCTGTTCCTCCTCCTTTGATTATAACTATCAATTCTTCAGGTGGGAGATTAGATAGGTTTATAGAATTACCTACTCTGCTTTTAGTAACATTAGAATCAAAACTAATATCTACAGCCTTGCCGTTATTACTGCTAATTTTAATTTTATCATTTACTAACCCTATGGTATAGGGATGTACTTTAATACCAAACTTTTCATTATTGGTTGAGTCTTCTACAAAAGATATCTCATGTAATGGAGCAGTATCAAGTTTTCTGGTAATTGATATATTTTTATCAGTAGAATTCCACTCAAAATTTACATCTTTTAAAAATATTTCTCTTTTTAGACCAAATCCCGTTGGATCATATAAATCAAAAGAAGAATCATTTTCTGCACCTCCATTAGCCGCTGTTAACTTTAAATTAGTTTCTATAGCAGAGTCAACTGAAGTAACAAGTACATTTTGAGAACTTGTAGAAGTAGAAATAATTTTATAAGCACTTCCAGTCCACTTAACTTCTACTCCTGATATTCCAGAAGCACCATTAATTGCTGTTTGTAATGCACTTGCAATATCTACATTTGATGAATAGGTTGCGTTAGGAAGAGTTAAACTTCCTGATGCATTACCGTCTACTGTTACTTGAAATGTATTTCCACTACTAGGTATAGCTAAAGTGGATGCAGAGGAAACAACTGTAGCCGAACCNCCTAACCAAGCCGCATCTGTGTATTTAACTCTATATTTACTAGAGTCAGATTGTACTCCACCATTAGCAGCAGTAAACTTTGTATGGCTTTCTAAAGCTGTGGTAACTGCAGTTACCTCTACTGAAGCAGAGGAAGTAGAGTTATGAGAAACAATCTGATACCCACCACTTGTTCCCTGATACAACACACTTACTGATTTACCTGCTGCCAACAGTGTACTATCATTATTTATTGCTTCTTCTAGTTCTGCAGCAAAGTTAACATTAGTACTGTAAGTTGCATTTGGAACAGTAATTGTTCCTGAAGCTACATCATCAACTTTAAGCNCAATTGTATTTGTACCTGACAATGTAATAGAGGCCGAGCTTAAGTCTGATACAGTCCCACTTGTCCAAGAACCAGTTTTAACATTTATATCAAAATATTCTCTGTTTGTCGGGTTACTTGTTGCTGCTTTGCCCTCAATATTTGTTACAGCAGTATTTAATCCTAAACTAGTTTTTGAAGTAGTATTTTGAGAATTACTAGGAAAAGTTATTTGGCTTGCGGATACTGAACCTTCACCAATTATCCCTAATTGATAACCATTAATAGACTCTGTCGCACCGTTAGATACGCTTAGTTTCAATTTATTTTCTATTGTACTATCTATCGCAGTAATTTTNACACTTGCTACTGTTGTATCTGTAATACTATATGTTTGTCTTCCAGTATTAGATACAATTTCATATTTAGTACCAGTCCATTTAACGCTTACAGACTTTCCGGCATTACTCAAATTTGAGTCTGCGTTTATTGCAGTTTGTAATGCTGATGCTATTGCTGAATTAGATGAATAAGTTGCAGCTGGCAAAGTAATTGTACCAGAGGCAGTTCCATCTACAGAAAGTTGTAGTGTATTTCCACTAGATACAACAAATGTACTTTCAGAAGTAATTTCTGTTGCATTTGATCCTGTCCACCCGGAAACCGGAGTAAAAAAAGCTTTAATTCTATCTTCTTCTCCTCCACTTACAGTTACTTCATTTTCTTTTGTTTCCAAATTATAGGTCTGTCCTTCAAATTCTATGCTTAATTTTGTTCCTGAAACAGGTAAAGAATTAATAACATTACCTACTACTCTAATATCTGGAGAGTCCTCTCTTACATCTACTAAATGTGCCTTTAAAACTTCTTTGCTATTTATAGTTTCAAGACTATCTAGATTTACTTGAGACATGAATATAGAGCTTCCGTCAATTGCAGGCAATTTAAAATGGACTACTCCCATTCCTTTAGATGCAAAANTTCCATCATTAGAAGAAGAGGTTTTATCTGCTATTCCATAATTAATACTATCGATAGTTAAACTTTCTCCTGTATCAGACCATTCAAATTTACCAAGACCATTGTCAAAACCAATATTAGTTGCATCTCCAGTAAGTGTTGAACTACCATCAGTACTAGTTAAAGCAAAATCAACAGAAGAAGATAATTTAATTGCTCCTGTAAATACCGCCGAATTACTTGATGTAGATGAACTTAGACTAATCGAAGATGAAGTATTCCTGTAATATTGATCCAGAACGGTTGCGGTAGTGCTGTTAGGAGCACTAAAATTGGTAATTTTTATATCTTCAGCTTCACTGTTTTCTAAAATTACTCTTTTCTTATCTAAAGTCAAAATAGCCTTAACTCCTGTAATTTCTGCAACTTTATTTAATTCTGTTACTAAATTACTTAAATCATCAGGAAGTATACTAGCAGAAACAGAAACTGCATCTCTAAGTCCTGCTGCTATAGACATAGAGGCTGTGCCACTAATGGTTACATCAATAGGAGATAATGATACTCTAGTAATTGCCTCCGCAGTAATTCCTGTTCTAGAAGCTTTTTCTTTAAATTCTTTTAGAGTAAACTGAGAAGATGAGCTAACAGGTATCGCTAAAGTCTGATCAATTACACTATCATTAAATGTATCAACACTTAATGTTTGTGAAGAAACAGGATTAGCACTTCTTGCCGCTGAATGACCTGTGATTAATGTAAAATCAGATACTGGATTTGCTGTTTCTATTTCTATGTTTCTATANTCCTTGTTAATGTATTCAGCATTATAAACAGCATCTAAAAAAAACCCATTATCTTCCTTTATTAAAGCTGAATAATCTTGAACTTTTAAGGGAGTTCCTGCAATATGTTTACCTTCCCTTGTAAAAATATTTATGTTTGTAGCTTCTTTTTGACTTGCNGTNGGATTAGATANTATAGCATTAAGTGTTCCAGAAGCNCTTGTTGAAATATTTGAAGAAGTAAAATCTTGATCGTTACTAGCTATAGTTAAAGCTCCATTCGCTCCAGAAGCAACTAGCCCATAGCTTGCAAATGAAAAACTCGTACCTCCTGGAGAAACTCCTGAGTTTAAAATATCTGCTAAATCTCTAACANTTGTTACTGGATGTCCCTTATCACTATTACTAAATNTTATTGATACAGTATTACCATTATCCAAGGTTAGTGAAAATGAATTAATAGTTTTAGCTTCATCATCNGTNATAACAAATTGTGCTTGAGGTTGTAANCCATAAGATCTTAAAGATATTTCATTAATATTTCTACCTATAGAAGCAACAACTCCGTCATTCAAAAAACTTGTAGCTAATAAGGAGTTATCACTATTACTAAAAATATCCTCTACTTTTGATACTCCACTTGCTGGAACATTATAATTACCATCTATACTTAGTTCTCCCGTTCCTAAATTACTAGTACTACTTTCAGCTAACTTAAATGCAGAAGCTGCAAATTCATTTCCACTTTTTAAATTAAACCTTAAAGAACTTGCTAAATTATCTGTAGACGTAACAGTAAATCTATCACCTTTTACAGGTGTACCATTTACAGAAATTTGCAAACCATTAAAATCAAAATTATCACCTTTGTATAATTTATTACTATTATCTTTCCATCTATTGCCATCAAAAGTAAACTCTACATTTTCTTTAAAGTTTACTACTGAGTTTATTTGATCTAATGATACTTGAGCGCTTGATCCAGTAATTAAATTTTTTTCTATTTCTGGTAGTCCTAGTAAAAACATGTCATTACCAACTTTTCCTGTTAAGTCTTTACCATTTTTTTGTACCTCATTAAAATCACGTGCTACTCTAAAAGCTATATCATCTATAGATGATCTGACCTCTTGGACATATGCATAAAAATTAACTAATCCTGCTAACTTTCCTCCAGTTATTTGAGTGGTAGCTTTTTCAGTTGTCCCATCAACCATAAAAATACTAATATTATTTACTGTAGTCTCAAATGCATATCTAAAATCAGAATTTTCTGTAACTTTTGCTCTTAAATTAAAACTTTCATTAGGAGAAACTAAAATTGGTCCCTGTCCAGAGTTTCCAAGTCTTAAAGTTATATCACCTCTGTTACCATAAGTAGTAGTAAATTCAATTTCTTTTGATAATTGCTCTAATAGTAAATCTCTAGTGTCTAATAAATCATTAGCTTTTGTAGTAGCACCAGCACTTTTAAGTTTAGCATTTATATTGCTTAATTCGGTAGACAATAAATTTACTTTATCTAAAACCAATTTGGTTTGCGTAAAAGCACCATTTTGTGTTTGATTAAGCCTTGCTGAGTTGTCATTAAATGCATTAGCTAAGTCTTTGCCTGCTTCCATAGCTACTGTTCTAGGAGCACTGTCCTCTGGCGCAGCAGCAACCTCTTGTAGTGTGCTAAAAAATTTTCCTATAAAAGTACTTAAATCACTACCTTCTGGTAATAAGTCATTTTCTAATATATTTATTTCTGATGAAAATTGATTAATCTGTTCATAAGAAGAATGAGCTGATCTTAGTCTTTCTGTTATATATTCGTTAAAAGATCTTCTTATTTCATCTACTCTAACACCTAGACCAGTTTGATCTGATACGTCAGTTACACCTCCTTGTACACCGCCTATTTCTTCTAAGGCAACATCTCTTTTAGAGTAACCTTCAGTATTTACATTTGCAATATTTTGACCAGTTACAGATAAAGCTTGTCTATAAGCTTGTATACCACTTTTAGCAATTTCAAATAAACTTCCCATTAATTAATCTTTAATAATTTTTTTTATATTTTTATTAGATAAATCTTTTTTTGAAAACTGATTAACTAAAGCTTCGGCTATTCCAAAGCTTTGGCTTTTAGCAATTAATTTAGCACGTTCCTGATTTAATAAAGATGTATATGTTTCTTGTGCATCATTAGAAAGTATTGACTTTGCTAGTTTAGCTGCATGAGCTCTTTTAAGCATTTCATTTAAAAACAAAGATTCAAATTCTTCAGCTACCTCTTTTAATTCCTTATCAGCCGTATTTTTTTTGTTTTCATTTAATAACAAGCTTAAATCATATTTTTTTGTTAAATTTGCAATACCATCCACTTTTATTATTCCTAAATTATAATCAACTCCGCTCTTAAAGATCCGGCCTCTCTTAATGCTTCCAAAATTGCAACTAGGTCAGCTGCACTTGCTCCAACATTATTTATAGCGTCTACAATTTCTGATAGAGAAGTCCCTGTATCAAAAATAAATGCTCTCGCATCTTCCTCTTCTATTCCAATTTGAGTATCTTGTGCCGTAGTAGCAGCGGTTCCTGCCACAGTTGAGTTTGCATTTTGCATTGCTCCTTGTGCTTCACTTACTACTGCTGTATCTTCTTGAATGCTAACAGTTAATTTTCCATGAGTAACTGCAGTAGGCGTAACTTTGACATCACCACCTATAACTATAGTTCCTGTTCTTGCATTTACTACAACCCTAGCTTTAGGTCTAGCTGGCTCTACTTCTATATTTTCAAGCAAACTAACAAAAGATACTTTTTGACCAGGATCCTCTGGGGCTCTAACTTTAATTGAAGTTGCATCTAATGGAACAGCCACCTCAGGTCCAAAAATTTCATTAATTTTTTCAGAAACAATATTAGCAGTACTGAAATCTCCTTGATGTAAATTTAATACTAAATTGTTTGACCTGATAAATGGAGACTCTACCATTTTTTCTACTGTCGCACCCTTAGGAATTCTACCAACTGTAGGTATATTTACTGAAACACTGGAACCATCAGCACCTTCTACACCTAAACCTCCTACAGCTAGGTTTCCTTGTGCTATAGCATAAAGCTCTCCATCTGCTCCTTTTAAAGGAGTCATCAATAATGTTCCACCTCTTAATGATTTTGCCTTTCCAATTGCAGATACTGTTACATCTAATGTTTGTCCAGGTTTTTGGAAAGCAGGAAGATCGGCAGTTACCATTACTGCTGCAGCATTCTTAGCTGTTAAGTCTGACGTACTAACTACAATATCAAATTGTGAAATTAATGATTGAATGCTTTGCAAAGTTAAATTTGTAGTACTATCTCCTGTCCCATTTAATCCTATAACTATTCCATATCCTAAAAGTTGATTAGTTCTTATTCCAGCAATTGAAACTAGATCTTTCAATCTGTCAGCAAACACAGATTGTATAAATGAGCTAAATAATAAAAATATTAATGTAGTTGTTTTTTTCAAAATATTCTCTCTAAAAAGGGGTTATCTCTCTAAAAATTTTACTTAGCCATCCTGGCTTAGTTGAGGTTGCATAAACTCCAGCATTAGTATAGGTAATTTTTGCGTCGGCTATACTTGATGATGATATTGTATTACTAGCTGATATATCTTCTGGTCTAATAATTCCGCTAAGTCTTAAATATTCACTTCCGTCATTAAGAATTAATTTTTTTTGTCCTTTAATTTCTAAATTTCCATTTGGATAGACTCTAATTACTGTTACTGTCATGCTACCTGTTAAAGTATTAGATTGTGCAGCTGTTCCTGCTCCTGAAAATGATTGATTGGCACCAGCAGAAAAATCAGAACTTTCTATTCCACCGTTACCTACACCCAATTTATTATCCAATTGATTGGCTAAAGATTTAGGCCCTGCTCCATTAGAAAATAATGGTGGCAAAGTAACTCCAAAAGTATCAGCTTTTGAAGTTGTATTTGTTGTTGACTTACTCGCACTTAAGGACTCATTTAGAGTCACTGTTAGTATGTCTCCAATATTATTTGCTCTTCTATCGCTAGCAAAAAATCCAGAACTTTTCTCGTCATATATAGATCCATCTATTGTGTTATCTTTTTCAGCAAATGAAATTTCTTGATGAATGGGTACAAAGTCTTCTGCCTTTTTATTTTCCATGTAAGTAGAACATCCACATAGTAAAAAGCAGAAAGGAACTAAATTTAAAAATAGTTTCATATCAAGCCTATAAATTATTTGAAATAAATCTTAGCATTTCATCAACTGAAGAAATTGCTTTTGAATTTACTTCGTAAGCTCTTTGAGTTTCAATCATATCAACTAACTCTTTTACTACGCTAACGTTTGAACTTTCTAAGGCCCCTTGAACTACTTTACCAAAACTACCCTCTAAAGGGTTTGCAACTATNGCCTCTCCACTCGCAGGTGTTTCTACAAAGAAACTCTCTCCTATAGGCTGTAAACCATTTCTATTTTGAAACTCTGCTAATTCAATTTGCCCTACTTCCTCTTGCTCTACTGCACCTGGAAGTTGCACTGCAACAACTCCATCTGATGATACGTTTATTTCTTGAGCATCTTCAGGAATTACTATTTCTGGTTGAATTACAAAACCACTAGAAGTAGTAAGTGCCCCCTCATTATTTCTTGAGAAGGTTCCGTTTCTAGTAAATCCAATTCTTCCATCAGGAAGTAAAACTTGAAAAAAACCACTTCCATCAATAGCTAAGTCTAGAGCATTGTCGGTGGAAACTATGCTTCCCTGACTAAATAATTTATCTGCATTAACAATTCTAACNCCAGTACCTACAGAAAATGCAGATGTCAAATTAGTATCTGCAGAAGTTTGTTCTCCACTACTTCTTAATACTTGATATAAAAGTGTTTCAAAGTTGACTCTTTCTCTTTTAAAACCAGTTGTATTAACATTAGCTAAGTTATTTGCTATTACTTGCATTCTTCTTTGCTGAGCATTTAGGCCCGTTTTTGCAACATGCATTGAATTTGTACCCATAAGGTTTACCTCCTAGAATATATAAATAATATTCTGCAAGGAGTATGCCAATGAATTAGTATTTATTTTTTTGTAAGTAAATTTATTAAATAATTAATAATTTATTCAGGAACTCTCATCAAGCTAGATCCGCCTTCATCCATTTGCTTAGCAAGATCTATGAATTTAACATGAGTTTCATAATTTCTTTGATGCTCTAGCGTCATAATTAATTCTTCTATTGGATTTACATTAGATTTTTCTAAATAATTATTAATCATCAAAACACCTCCTGTTGCTTCCAAAGCTGGTGTNTTTTCTTCTCCTTGGTCATCTAATTCTGTTTTAGGTCTAATAAAACCATCAGGTCCTTTTTCAAGCTCTAATTCTTCACCTTTATTTGTACCTAANGTGGCAACTAATTGTAATGGGGCATCTAATGGTGCCTCTAATGCATTAATTCTAATCTCTCCTTCACTAGATATTTCTATTTTTCTNAAAGCTGGCAATACTATTGGTTGTAAATCATTTCCTAAAACAAGACTACCATCTCCATCTTTTAACTGTCCTTCTTGGTCAATAGAGAAATCACCTCTTCTTGATAATGCAATATNTCCTACTTTAGGTTGTACAACNAAAAAACCATTTCCATTTATTGCAANGTCTAATGGATTTTCTGTNGACTCTAGNTCTCCTTGTTGATTNGAAAATACTCCAATTTGCCTNGTAGCNAATACTCTAGCATTTAATTGGTCCTCTCCATTCAAGTAAACTGTTCCAAATTCAGAGTTAGCATCTTTTCTATAACCTACTACTGAGGCATTTGAAATNTTTTGAGAAGTAATTTGCTGATTTTGAAGAATCATCTTTAAGCTATTNAAAGCTGTNTGTATCATTCTATCCATAANTTACTCCTGTNATNANNTCNACTAACTTCTNATNTTAATNATAGCNTGNGTNATTGTTGAGTTAGTTTCAATAGANTTAGCATTAGCTTGGAAGTTTCTNTGTGCAGTAATNAAACTTACTAANTCTTCNGTAATATCAACATTTGATCTCTCTANAGAACCNGATAATATNGTACCAAAACCGTCNGCTCCTGCCTCNCCTACNATTGCAGTTCCTGANACTGATGTTTCAACNTAAGTTGCATTACCAATNTGNTTTAATCCATTTTGGTTNTTAAAGTTNGAAATNACNANTCTTCCTAANGCNACGTTATCNCCGTTNGTATAGTTTGCTCTAACTAANCCTGANGCATCAATATCTANNCCATCTAANCNTCCAACNGTCTGTCCATCTTGNGANACTGAAGTTACNGAAAATGGNGAAGCNAANTGAGTNGAGTCTGCAAANCTTANATCTANGTCAATAGATANNGCATCTTTNCCAGTATCNATNTCTGCTGGAAANTCNCCCTTATATTCTACNTTTTGAGTNGGNCTTACNANANNACCTTTAGTNTCAAANGTTAANTCNCCAGGNTTTAANAATACTCTNGTNTAAGCTTTAACNGTNGCNTCATTAGGNTCAAACATGTCNTCNGGAGCNACTGTTACAATTTCAGTATCNGAATTAACNTANGCATTTTTTCCATCAATNGTNGCTGCTGAAGANGGNAANTCAAAGATAACAGGAGTAGAACCAGATGCTACATCTAANTNNTCTAANCCTAATCTNGNTGCACCAGANACAAACATTTGACTTTTTGGNCCNGTTGTNCCNGTNGTAAAGGTNAATCTNTTATTTGCTANATCNTAAGCTACNTTTACNCCATTAACAGTTTTACCAGTAGTACTTTCCATTTGATTGATTCTAAGCTGTAATGCTGCAGCTAAGGTTGAACCAGTATATGTTCCTTCAGGAACTCTAACTGGTGAACTTACACCATCAACGTTCATCAAAAATACATTTTCTTGTGATAAAGCAGAAAGAAAAAACTCTTTAGATAAGTCTTCATTAGAAGTTTTTCCACTTAAGACCGCTGGTTGAGAAGCTAAGCCTCTTGCAGTACCTGATGCAGTACTACTGACAGCCGTCGAAGTACCAAGGCCGAATAGTGCGTTAGTGCCACCAAAACCTGACTCATTGGCTGTTGCTGCCCCACTAGTTATTGATAGTCTTCCTACTTCTATATTAGAAGCTGTTGTAGTTTCAGTTACA
>NHEU02000019.1 GCA_002171495.2 Alphaproteobacteria bacterium TMED93 | reverse complement strand
TGGCATCCAATCAGTTCCTCTAAACCTATTGAATGACTGAGAATGTTCCCAGATCCATGACAATGGTTTTTCTTTGATATTATCAAAATCAAGAAAGGTTAAAGACTCAGCAGCATGACAAGGCAATACTTTTCCAGCAGGAGTAATATTCAAAAACTGTCTTCCCCAGCCGCCCATACATGATTTTGGTTTTTTTGCATAATAATCTGGTACTACATAGTCTATAGCAAGGATACCTTTATATTTTATTCTTGCTTCTTCTACAACTTTTGTAGCATTATCTAGCTGTGTTCTAGTAGGTAGAAATGCAGTTTGATTTTTTAAGGCCCATCCATAGTATTGTACTTGAGCTACTTCAAGTCTTTCTGCATCCAATTCTACAGCTAATTCAATCATAGATTTTAGATTATGTAAATTTTGACGGTGCATTACTGAGTTTATAGTTAAGGGTAATCCAACTTTTCTAACAAGCTTACAGACTTCTAGTTTTTTGTTATGTCCTTTGAAACCAGCTATTTTCTCTGAATTTTCAGGATCTGTGTCCTGAATTGATATTTGTACGTGATCTAATCCAGAGTCATAAAGTTTTTTAAGCCTTTCTTCGTTTACTAAAACACCTGAAGTAATAAGGTTTGTATACAATCCTTCTTTAGCAGCATGATTTATTAAAACTTCTAAATCTTTTCTTGCGGTAGGCTCTCCACCAGAAAAATGAGCTTGTAAAATTCCTAGTTTTACAGCTTCAGTTAAAGCTTTTTTCCAAATTTCTGTACTTACTTCGTTTGATTTCATTTCAAGTTGTACTGGATTAGAGCAATATGGACAGGATAGAGGACATCTGTGTGTTAATTCACAAAGTACAGCATAAGGAATTAACATCTTACTCTTTTTCTCAGGTGTAATGTAACTACTATTTTTACATTCCATTTTTGAATTTTTCTGCTTCATTTTATTACAAATCCCTTATCTGCTAAAGACTGCAACATAATAATTACATCTTTTGATATCTGTTCTTTTGGAGCATTTTCAAACTTATTAGCAAGTTTATCTACTATTTGATTAATACTTAGGTTTCCATCAATCATTTGCATAATTTCTGCTGCTATTTCATCCAATTCAAAAACTCTTTCTGGTGCATTAATAATCCACTTTTTTCTAGCCTCATCATATCTTAATTTAGCATGACGAGGTAATTTAGGCATGTCATCAGATTTTAATTTAATTAGCTCTACCATTATTATTATTGCTTTCTAATTTTTTTAGGAATATATGCTCCAGGGGGTATATTCCCTGGGTCTACATAAGCGTAATAGAGTGCATCAAGTTGTGCCCAAAGCACTTCTGTTTTGAATTTTACTGCATTTAGAACAGCTTCTTGATCACTTCGAGTCATAGCGTTATTTATAACCCATTCTCTTCCAAATTCAACATCTCTTCTAGCCTGATTAATTCTTTTTTTAAAATAGGCTAAAGCATAATCATTAGCCCAATCATAATGTTTTGCAAGTCCCGCTATTCTTTCTTTATGTATCGCAGGTGCATAAATTTCAGTGAGTGAGGAAGCTATGCCTTCAAGCAATGATTTCTCTTGTACAAAATTTACGTAAGCATCAACAGCAAACCTGGTACCGGGAAGTATTCCCTGACATGATTTAACATAATCAAGGTCTAATTTTAAGGTTTCACATAATTGCAAATATCTTTTTATACCTCCACTTCCATCAATATCACCTTCGTGATCTATTACCCTTGATCTCCATTCTAGTCTTAAATTAACATCATTAATTCTTGCCATTAAAGTTAGATCTTTTCTAGGAATAGACCATTGATAGTAAAACCTATTCAAAGCCCAAGCTTGAATTTGTTCAAAAGAAAGTTTGCCGTTATGTAAAAGCTTATGAAATGGATGCAAGCTATGATATCTGACCTTGCCTAAGTCTTTTAGCGCTTTTATAAATTGTTGTCTAGATAGTTTCGATTTACCTGCTGTTTTATAATTTTGCTTTCCTGGAAAAAAAGGTGCTGGCATTATCATAAGCTTATCTCCATAGTATCGTAGGAAATTTCCCAACCATTTTTATTTGCTATTTCTCTTTCTTTTGAGTCTTCTAATAAAGATGGGTTTGTAGTGTTAATATGAATAAAAATTCTTCTTTTGATATTTATCTTATTTAAAATATTTATTGATCCTTCCTCTCCTGACATACTTATATGACCCATTCTTTTTCCCGTTTTTATTCCTACGTTTTGTTTTATCATTTCATCATCCTGCCATAATGTTCCATCAAAAAAAACTAGTTCGCTGTTATCTAATTTAGTTAACAACCAATCTGGTATACTTGCACAAGCAGGTATGTAAAAAAATTTTTTAGTAGCAGAATTTATTTCTAATGCAATAGTATCTTCTTCAACAGACCCAAAGTTTTTTCCTTTACTTTCATCCTCTAACCAAAGTGCAACTTTTCCAGGAACAGCGAAAGGTTTAATTGAAATACCACTAAAAGTATCTTCTGTATCATGAAGATTAAATACATTATCTAATTCTATTGGCATTCTTTTTACAAATTTTGGATTTAATACATTAAAAATACTATTTTTTCCAATAACGTCTAACACTCTTTTGGTAGCATATAAATTAAATTTTTGTGATTCTCTTAAATTTATTAACCCCGCAGTATGGTCAACGTCGGCATTTGTTAAAATTACTCCCATGATAGGACTGTATCTTAGAGGATCTTCAGGTGAAGGCATTAATTCTGGATTGTCCCAAAGTTGCTGCCTCAAATCTGGTGATGCATTTAAAATGTACCATTTATACTTATCTAAACTAATAGCAATGGAAGACTGAGTTCTAGGTAATGCTTTACTAGTTTTACTTCTAGCTAATCTACTATTTGGATGGTTGCAGTTCCATTGAGGATACCCACCGCCAGCTGCCGCTCCTAGAACTTTAATAAACATTATATTTATTTAAAATCTAAAAGAGCAACTAACATGGCAATGTATTATTCAGAACTTAAAGCTCTGCGCATGCGTAACAATTGATTTCTAAACCAACAGCAACTTCGCGAATTTCAGGTGTTTTCCACATAATTGTCTCCCTATTAAATTAACAATAATATTAATATATTAAATTTATTGTTATTTTATATCTATATCAATTATTATAAAAACTTATAATAACATACTGTATTTTAATGAAAGACTTATATATCCTAATTCTTACTGGCTTTTTAAACAGTCATAACCAAGATATCTATAATATTCCATATCTAGAAATATTATCAACCCATACTTCTTACAAATCATGCGATGAGAGTATAATATCTACTCATGATTATTATTTGGCGAAAGATATAAGAAGAAAAAGCACTAAACAAAGAAAGCCAAGATTCCTCTATGATAATGAAAAAAATAAGATTCTTTTTTTTAGAAATAAAGGTACTAATTATTATGCAAGTTGTAAAAAGCTACACATTAAGTGATAAATCTAGTAGAGTCTAAATATTAAAATTGTAGTATAATTTTATTTTTTTATTTTAGTTTTCTTGGGGTGCTTTAAGCTGAGATTATACCCATTGAACCTGTCCGGTAATTCAGAAAGGGATAACATGAGTTCTACTAATATTTTAAATCATACCTCTTCTGTAGGTGTTCTTTTTTTTGTAAGTTTTCTATTTGTTATAATTGGTATTTTTTACTCAAGAAAGTTTAAAGGATTAACGAATTATTTAGTAGCAAATAGGTCGATGAGCCTTTATCCATTAACATTTAGTTTAGTAGCATCAGCTTTAGGAACATGGATACTTTTTGGACCAGCCTCTGCAGCTACCTGGGGCGGGATTGGTGCTGTCATAGGTTATGCAATAGGAACAGCATTTCCACTATTTATACTTATAAAATTAGGAAAAAAGTTAAGGTATCAATACCCTGAAGGTAAAACCTTAATTGAGGTAGTCAGACTAAAATATGGAAAAAGATTATTTAAACTTATATTAGTATTATCTATATTTTACATGATAATTTTTTTAATAGCTGAAGTAACAGCTGTTGCAATGCTTGTAAATTATTTATCTGGTACAGCTTTATGGATAACCTCTATTATTGTAATTTCTAGTTCGCTTACATATACTTTGTACGGAGGATTAAGAGCCTCAATATTAACTGATAGCATACAGTTTTTGATGTTAATAATATTATTACTAATTAGTTTTTCATTCTTAGTTTATTTTAACTCTTCAATTTTTAATTTTAACTTTATTAGCGATAAAAGCCCTAATTTAATGAGTTTTACTTATTATACTAATTTTACTGCTGGTTTAACTTTTTTTATTGCAGTCGCAGCTACAAATTTATTTCATCAAGGCAATTGGCAAAGAGTTTATGCAGCTAAAAACAACAAAGTTTTAGAAAAGAGTCTTATTATTTCTTTTTTTATAATAGTTCCTATAGTTTTTATGATGGGCTTCTCAGGACTAGTAGCAATATCATATAATGCAGATGTAGTACCAGATTTAGCTTTTTTTTCTTTATTATTAATTGAGCAAAAAGTAGTTATATCTTTAGTAATAGTATTTTTGGCGGTTTCTCTTACTGTTAGTAGCATAGACACTTTGATTAATGCAATTTCAAGTCTAATAGTGGTAGATGGCAAACATGTTATAGATTTTAAAACAGACAGTTTATTTTTATCAAAAATAGTTTTGATTTTTATATCTTTAATAGTATTTGTAGTTGCATCTAAAGGTTTAAGTGTTTTATATTTATTTCTTCTAGCTGATCTTTTTTGTTGTGCTGCAGTATTAACTGTTTTTTATGGTTTTTATAAAGATAACCTTGAAGAGAGGCGTATCTTTGTTGCAATATTAGCAGGTTTGTTTTCAGGGATGCTTTTTTTTCCTGCACCAGATTTTACGAAATCAATTTTAGTAGGAGTGCTTATACCAATTGAATGCTTTCCTCCTTATGTTCATCAATCACTTCTATTTATTTCTTTCATTGTAGCAACTTTTTTACCTATTTTGTTTTGGAAAACTAAATTTAATAATAAAATCTAGTAGTAAAAAGTTCATGCTAATTTTTTATATGGACCTGTCCCGTTTAAAATTATAGACTTTCCAACACCAGCATTAGTATAATTTTTTTTATCATATTTATGTTTTCTCTATTTATTCAGAAAAAGACATCGTCGTTAGTTTTATTATATAGCCATAAAATACCGGAAGCAATAACACAGCAAGTGCTTTGCCCATCTTATCTATATCACCCCAATTATTATATTTTCCTCCAGTTAAAGCTATCAAACCTATTAATAAACCTAACCAACCAAAAAAGACAGCTCCTTTTCCGATGTTATTTATATATTCTTTCTTATTATTTTTTATAAAAGAATATCCAATAGCACCACCTATAACTATTATTAAACTGTATAAATCTATGTATAAAGAAATTCCTATTTCAAATATTGCACCTAAAATTAAAAATAAACAAATTAACAATCCTAGGAATTTAAGTGATTTCATAAGTTTCACCTAAAAAGTAATGGGTAGAAAAAAGGAATAGCAAGATGGGTGAATATTTCATAATTAATAAAAGTCGCTTACTTTTTTGCTAGGATTAACTTTTTTATCTATTGATTGTCCTGTTAAAGGTATATCGGTCTTTTTTTTATAATTACTTTTATTTTGACTTTCATCACTACAGCTAATTAAAAATAAACTAAACACTGATATAATTTTTATTAAATTTTTTAATTTCATTATAATACTTTATTTAATAAACTATAACTTAATTAATTAGTCCTATCAATTATCTGTTCGTAAAAGCTATCTAGAAAAAGAGTGGCCTTGAATGAATCGTCTAAATTTTTTAAAATAAATCTGTGAATTGATTTCTAGACTAATATTGTGTTTGAAATAATGGTGGTGCCCAGGGGTGGGATTGAACCACCGACACTGCGATTTTCAGTCGCATGCTCTACCAACTGAGCTACCTAGGCACTTAAAAAATAATAAAGATATAAGCTGTGATGTCTAGAGTTTTTTTTCAAAAAAAATACCTTTCAATATACTTATAAAGTTATTAATGTAATCAATAAAAACCAATATTTAGTTTATTATTTATTTAGAGGGATCTGATAATACACTTAAATTTGATTTTATTGTTTTCCATCCATTAGGAAAATTCTTTTTACTTAATTATTACTAATTGTTGTTACTATAAGTATCTTTTTTACAGACTTACAGTTTGCGGGTGTTAACATTTATAAATAACTCATTACTAAAAAAGAAATAAATTTCAATTGAGTTATTATTTTAAATAATCCTCTGCCAATGTGGCTAAAAAGCTTGCACCAATACTTAGAATATTATCATTAAAATCATATTTAGGGTTATGCAGTGAAGCAGACTGTCCATTTCCTATCCATGCGAAAGCACCAGGAACTTCTCGGAGGAAGTAAGAAAAATCTTCTGACCCCATCATGGGACTTTGAACATTAGTTGAGTTTTTTCCATTAACTTTTTTTGCTATATTGTAGGCAAACTCACTTTGCTTTTTATGATTAACTGTAGCAGGATAGCCTTTATTAAATTTTATAATAGGCCTTGCTCCATATGCTTTGCAAGTGCTATTAACTACCTCGAAAAATCTTTTTTTAACCATCTTTCCAATGTCATCGTCATAGTATCTTATTGTTCCATTTAAAGTAGCATTCTTTGGAATTACATTATTTGCTTTTCCAGAGTGAAAAGAGGCTATAGTTATTACTAAAGTTTCTTTAGGGTTAGAGTTTCTAGACACTATGTGTTGAAGGTTTTGTACTAAAGCTGATCCGCAAACTATTGGATCAATAGAGTTAGATGGCATTGCNCCATGNGCTCCTTTNCCTACNATCTCTATTTCAAAGTTATCTGCTGCAGCTAATCTTGGCCCCTCTTGAACTGCTAAAACTCCTTCCTTTAAATTGGGCATATTGTGCATGCCATATATTTCATCTATAGGATATTTCTTAAATAGACCATCTTCAATCATAGCTTTTGCGCCAGCAAAACCTTCTTCAGCCGGCTGAAAAATACATACTACTTTACCTTTAAACTTTCTTGTTTCAGAAAGATATTTTACAGCACCTAATAACATACTTGTGTGTCCGTCATGTCCACAAGCGTGCATAACTCCTTTATTTTTAGAACAGTAGTTTTTTTNATTTTCTTCTTTAATTGGNAAGGCATCCATATCTGCTCTAAGNCCTANTGATCTTCCAGNACCATTTNTTAAAGTTGCAACNACTCCAGTNCCACCTATNCCTGTTTCAATTTTATCAACATTAAANTTTTTAAGTAATTCAACTACTTTTTTTGCTGTGTTTACTTCTTTGTAAGCAAGNTCAGGAAATTCATGGAAATGATGTCTCCATTTTTGCATATCTTTTTGAAATTCAGCGATTCTATTTTGAATAGGCATTTATAAACTCCATTGTAAGGTTTTTAAATATTTCCAGGTTTCCAAAGTACTTCTTTATTTTTCTCAATATTAATATTTCTCGCTACTACAAACAAAAAATCTGATAATCTATTAATATATTTTAAGATTTCAGAATTTACAGCTTTTTTTTTATTTAATTCCAAAATAGCTATTTCACATCTTCTACATACAGTTCTACTAATATGAATTCTAGATGATATTTCTGTTCCTCCAGGTAATATAAAAGATTTCAAGGCGGGTAACTTAGAAAGTATTATGTCTATTTGATTTTCAAGATCTAAAATATAATTTTTATTTATTCTTAATGAATTTTTTTTTGTAATAGGAGTAATTATATCTGCTCCTAAGTCAAATAAATCATTCTGAATTTTTAGGAAAATTTTTTTATATTCAGTTGGTAATTTGCAAATGACTAAACCCAAATTAGCGTTTAATTCTTCTATATTTGCAAGAGCAATTATAACTTTATCAGTTTTGGGCACTCTAGAACCATCCCCCAAAGAAGTTTTTCCTTTATCACCACCTCTTGTATATACTTTATCTATCTTTACCATTATTACAATTATATTGAAAGATAATACAAAAGCAAAATATACCTTGCTAAAACATTTAATATGTTCTATTTTTGTTCTAATAATAATAAAATTTTTTAATTTTTTTTTTTTTCGTATTGACTATAACCCATATATACGCAATATTTAGANATTAAAAAAATATAAACTACAACATATAGTAACTTATCCCCATTTTATTATACACAGTTGTGGATAAAAAAAGATGCTGAATAAATTAAAACATAATACAGAAAAAAAGAACTCTGACATCCTTAATGTTGTTCAAATTAAGCCAGGTGTAAGTGTAAAGAAGAATCCTAGCAAAGATTCCTTATTGACTGAGTTTGGCAAGTCAACTCTAAAAGATAGATATCTCCTCCCAGATGAAGACTATCAAGGAATGTTTGCTAGGGTTGCTAGCTATTTTTCTGATGATAATAATCATGCGCAACGTATATATAATTACATGTCAAACCATTGGTTTATGCCTTCTACTCCAATTTTATCTAACGGTGCAACAAATAGAGGGTTACCAATTTCATGTTTTTTAAATGAAGCTAATGATAGTTTGCATGGGATATTAGAATTATGGAATGAAAATGTTTGGTTAGCCTCTAAAGGAGGAGGGATAGGATCTTATTGGGGAAACTTAAGAGGTCAAGGTGAAAAAGTTGGGCAAGCAGGTAAAACGTCTGGAGTGGTTCCTTTTATTAGGGTAATGGACTCTTTAACTCTTGCAATTAGTCAAGGTAGTTTAAGAAGGGGGTCTGCTGCTTGTTACTTGCCAGTATGGCACCCTGAAATAGAAGAGTTTGTTGATCTTAGAAGACCTACTGGAGGTGACCCAAATCGTAAGGCTCTAAACCTTCATCACGGTGTCGTAATCTCAGATGATTTTATGAGGGCTGTTGAGGGAGATTTAGATTGGGTTTTAAAAAGTCCTAAGGATGGTTCGATTCAGCAAACCATTAAAGCAAGGTCTTTATGGATAAAAATTTTAACAGCAAGAATGGAGACAGGAGAACCTTACCTCTTATTTATAGATAGAGTTAATGAGGCTATTCCCCATCATCATAAGATGTCAGGCTTGCAGGTAAAAATGTCAAATCTTTGTAGTGAGATCACGCTTCCTACAGGAGTAGACCATTTAGGAAAGAGAAGAACAGCAGTATGTTGTTTGTCCTCCGTTAATCTAGAAAAATACGATGAATGGCATGATAATTCTATTTTTGTACTAGATATCATGAAGTTTTTGGATAATGTAATGGAAGACTTTATTACAAGAGCTCCAGAAACTATGAATAGTGCAAAATATTCTGCTTTTAGAGAAAGAAGTGTTGGGTTAGGAGTTATGGGGTTTCACTCTTTTCTTCAGAAAAAAGGAATACCAATAGAATCAGTAATGGCTAAAGTGTGGAATAAAAGAATATTTTCTTCTATAAAAGAACAAGCTGACAATGCATCTAAAGTTTTAGCACAAGATAAAGGTGCATGTCCTGATGCTNATGATTATGGGGTACAAGAGAGGTTTTCTAATAAAATTGCAATAGCTCCAACTGCTTCTATATCAATTATTTGTGGGGGGTCTTCTCCTGGAGTAGAGCCTATAGCAACAAATAGCTTTACTCAAAAAACTTTATCAGGTTCTTTTAATGTAAGAAACCCTATCCTTAAGAAGGTTTTGTTAAAAAAAGGAAAAGATACTGAGGAAGTTTGGTCTTCGATTACAGTAAATAAAGGTTCGGTTCAACATTTAGATTTTCTAGATGATAATGAAAAAGCAATATTTAAAACTGCTTTTGAAATTGACCAAAGATATCTAATAGAATTAGCTGGGGATAGAACGCCCTTTGTCTGTCAATCACAATCACTTAATATTTTTTTAAAACCAGATATTCATAAAAAAGATCTTCACAACATTCATTTTTCTGCCTGGAAAAAAGGAATAAAGAGTTTATATTACTTAAGGTCCATGTCTTTACAAAGAGCAGAGGTAGTGAACCAAGATGCGACTAATGTCAAAGTTCCNATGAAAGGAAAAATTAATGTGAATGAAGAACCTAAAGAAAATGAGTTAGATTATGAAGAATGTTTATCTTGTCAATAGAATAGGAGTTTGAAATTGTCGTTATTAGATGCGAGACCAGTATATAAACCTTTTAAGTATCCTTGGGCCTATGATGCTTGGCTTCAACAACAAAGAATTCATTGGCTTCCTGAGGAGGTCCCTTTAGCTGATGATGTATCAGATTGGAATAGAAAGTTAACTAAGCAGGAGAAAAATTTACTTTCTCAGATCTTTAGATTCTTTACCCAGTCAGATATTGAAGTTAACAATTGTTATATGAAACATTATTCACAAGTCTTTAAGCCGACCGAAGTTCAAATGATGCTTGCTTCTTTCTCTAATATGGAAACAATTCATGTTGCAGCATATTCTCACTTGTTAGACACTATAGGAATGCCGGAAGTTGAATACCAAGCATTTCTTCAGATAAAAGAAATGCGTGATAAATATGACTATATGCAACAGTTCAATACAAGCTCTAAAGAAGATATTGCCAAGACCTTAGCAATTTTTGGAGCTTTTACTGAGGGTCTGCAATTATTTGCTACTTTTGCGATACTTCTAAATTTTCCGAGATTTAATAAGATGAAGGGTATGGGACAAATTGTAACTTGGTCAGCTAGAGATGAGAGTTTGCATACTGAGTCTATAATTAAATTATTCAACACATTTTTGTCAGAAAATCCAGATATTGATGTCAAGAAACTACAAGTAGAATTGTACAAGGCTTGTAATACTATGATAGCTCATGAAGATGCTTTCATAGACAGGGCGTTTGAATTAGGAAGCGTGCAAGGGCTAAGACCAGAGAATGTAAAAAAATATATTAGGTATATTGCTGACATCAGATTAGTACAATTAAATCTTCAGCCAATTTATAATATAGGAGCGAATCCATTACCGTGGATAGATGTTATGCTTAACGGAGTAGAGCACACAAATTTCTTTGAGAACAGAGCAACGGAATATTCAAAGGCTGCAACAAAAGGAACATGGGAAGAAGCTTTTCAGAAATTAGCTTAATCTTTTTTTTCATTAATTATTTTCCATAGCTTTTCAGGTTTAGCAGGCATGTCAACATGACTTATATCTAGAGCATTGCATACAGCGTTTATAACTGCAGGAGGTGCTCCTATAGCTCCAGCTTCGCCTGCACCTTTTACTCCTAACAAATTATTCTTACATAAAATTTCATTATAAGAAAAATTAAAGTTAGGAACATCGCTAGCTCTAGGTATAGCATAATCCATGAGGGAACCACTAATAAGTTGACCGTTTTCATCATACAAGGTTTCTTCAAACAAGGCTTGTCCTATTCCTTGAACAATACCTCCATGAACCTGACCTTCTAACAACAACGGGTTTATAACTTTTCCGAAGTCATCAACTACATGATATGCTAATATATTTACTTTTCCTGTCTCTTTATTAATTTCAAGTTCACATACATGAGTTCCATTAGGATAGGTAAAAGTTCCTTGAACGGGCGTCCATGTACCTCCTTCCTCTAAACTTCCATTATCGGAAGAAACTAAACTAGATATTTCAGCTAAAGAAAAGCTTTTATTGTTACAATAAAAAATACCTTCTTTATAATCTACTAAAGAGGGGCTTATTTTAAAACTTTCTGACAAAGTAGTTTTAATTTTTTTTATTAAATTTTCGGTTGCTACTTTTAAGGCACTACCTCCCACTGGAGTCGATCTAGATCCTCCCGTTCCAGAACCTTTTTCTATTTCTTTACTATTTCCTTGAACTACTTGAATTAATGAAATATCAACGCCCAATATTTCAGAAACTATTTGTCCATATGAAGTTTCATGTCCTTGCCCATTAGACTGAGTTCCAATTTTAACTGTAATATTTCCATTTTTTCCTATACTTACTTTTGCAAACTCTGGCCCTCCACCTCCACAGGCCTCGATATATGTTGAAATTCCAATACCTCTTAAATAGCCTTTTTTCAAAGATACTTTTCGTCTTTTATTAAATTCATTAAATAGAGAAACATTTACTGCATCTTTAAGATTTTTTTTAAAATCTCCACTATCATAAGTATGACCTAATGCCGTCTTATAAGGAATTTGTGATTTATCAATAAGGTTTATTTCCCTTATCTTTACAGGACTAATTTCAAGCTCTTTTGCTGCCTTATCTACTAATCTTTCAATCAAATATGCAGCTTCAGGTCGTCCAGCTCCTCTATAAGCATCTGTTGGTCCAGTATTAGTATAAATGCCCCTTACATTTGCATAGGCTTTTTTTATGTCATAGCAGCCTGTAAGCATTCCCGTTCCAGCATATGTGGGAATAAAAACTGCAAAGTCTGACATATATGCTCCCATATTAGCTAAAGTTTCTACCATTAAAGCTTTAAATTTATAATTTTCATCTATTCCTAACGTTGCTTTACTAAAATGATCTCTACCATGAATGTCTGATAAGAAACTTTCAGTTCTCGAAGCTTTCCATTTAACAGGCCTTTGTACAATATTAGATGCAGCTAAAGATAGTATATACTCAGGGTAATTAAATATCTTCATACCAAAACCACCTCCAACATCCTTTGTTATAACGTGGATTTTATCTTCATTCTTGTTAAAAATTGAAGACAGCTTTCGTTTCAAACTATGAACGCCCTGACTAGAACAATGTAAAGTGTATTCATCATTTTTATCATCATAAACACCAATTGTACTTCTGCATTCCATTGGGTTAGGAACTAATCTGTTATTTATTAATTCAATATTTATTTTAAATTTAGATGAATTTATATCCTTAAGGGTATTTTTCTTATCACCTAATTCCCAATCAAAGCAAACATTATTAGAAACTTCATTCCTGACTGTAATTATATTTTTTTGAATAGCTTTTGATATATCAGTTACACTATCAAATTCCTCATAATTTATTATTATTTTTTCAGCTACTTGCTCTGCAATATCAAGAGACTCTGCAATAATAGCTAATATAGGATCTCCAACATATCTAACATAGTGTTTTGCTAAAATATGTCTGGTTGTATTTATCATTTCATTACCATCTCTATTTTTTACAAGAAAAGTAGTTTTCATATTATTAATTGATAGTCTTTTTATATCTTCCCAATTTATAATTTTTATTAAACCAGAAGTTTTTAAGGCTTCTGANAGNTCTATGTCTAAAATTTTTGCATTTGCATGTGGAGANCTTAAAACATACATATAGGATTGATTTTCAAAGAATATATCGTCATTATATATTCCATTTCCTGTAAGCAAGCGCTTATCTTCTATTCTAGTTACAGATTGTCCTATTCCAAATTTCATAATTATCCTTTTTTAATGTAAATTAGATTACAACATTGAAAATTAGCTCTTATTAAATTATATTTATAATATAATAATAAATTCTAAAATAAAAATACATTATGAGTAAGCATATAGAAAACATAGACTCCCCAAAATTTACTATTGGAGAAGTTGTTAAACATCGCTTTTATCCTTTTAGGGGAGTAATATTTGATGTAGATCCAGAGTTTATGAATAGTGAGGAGTGGTATGAGTCTATACCTGCACATATAAGACCTAAAAGAAACCAGCCTTTTTATCATCTTTTTGCAGAAAACGAAGATGGTCCTTACATAGCTTATGTTTCTCAACAAAACCTATTACATGATGAAAATTTAGACCCTTGTTCCCATCCGCAGATTGACAGCTTATTTGAGGGAATAGTAGATGGTAAATATATTCTTAAAAACTCAAATTTGCAGTAAATTAATTACACTTGTTAATATATTTTCCAGACCAAGCTGAAGCTTCATTAGCTAATTGGCTAGTAAGTAATCTTCTGAAACTAGCATGACAAGTCCCGCACGCATTACCTAAGTTACACATTTCAATGTCAACTTTGTCCCAATCACTTTTATTCAAAGCTATTTCTAGATTTTCTGCAGAGATTAATGCATCTTTGTATAATTTATTAAAATACTCTTCTACCGCCCATATCGCAGGGGTAGCATTTGTAAGGTTTTTAGTAGAAAGATTAGTAGAATTAGGCCAAAGAGTTAAAGACTTTTCTAGAAGTAATTTGATATCTTCAGCATCTTGTTTTGCGAGTTGCTCATTATATTCTAAATTATTATCAACTTCTATAAAAGGAGCTAGCCTTTTTATACGAGCCCAAATTCCTTGCATAACTCCTTGTCTTAACTCAATAGTATCTTTAGCTTTTTCAAATTCACTAGAATATGAGCTAGGATTAAGAATTGTCAGTAAGGATATTAATATTATAATATGTTTCATATATTATTATTATAGTTACAATAATAAATTTATCTATACTTTTAAATCAAAGAATTGCCTTTAATCCTTCAACCATGGTGCATCTGGAGATGTTATATCTCCTTTTGGTGGTCTCTGAAAATTATTTTTATTTTTTGACCCTAATTCAGGCATATCCGATTTTTTTTCTACACTTTTATATTTTTTAAATGCGTTTTTCCCAAGAAAAAAGGCAATAATTATAGTAATCAAAAAAATCATAATTCCTATAATAGGATGATAAGACATAATTTATATTAATACTAAATTAATAAATTAACAACTGAAAACTCTTCCACCTTTCTTTTCTTTTTCAGAAATAGTAAAAACTTCATAACCTGTCTTTGTTACTCCAATAGTATGTTCATATTGTGAGGATAGTTTCTTATCTCTAGTTACTGCTGTCCATCCATCATCTAAAATCAGAATATCTTTTTTTCCTAAGTTTATCATTGGTTCAATAGTAAAAAACATACCTTCAATTAATTTGGTACCATGTTTTTCTTGGCCATAATGTAAAATATTTGGAGCAGTATGAAATCTTTGACCTATACCATGTCCACAAAAATCTCTAACTACACTATAACCTTGATTTTCTGCAAAATTTTGAATTGCTGCACCTATATCTCCTGTACTGTTTCCTGGCTTTACTGCTTCTATACCTTTCCACATTGCTTCATAAGTTATCTCGATTAGTTTTTTTGATTTTACATTTGGCTTTCCTATAGAAAACATTCTACTAGTATCTCCATAGTGCTCATTTACAATTGCAGTAACGTCAACATTAAGGGCATCTCCATCTTTAAGAATTCTTTCTTTAGAAGGAATTCCGTGACAAACAACATGATTGAGTGATGTACATAAAGATTTTTTAAATCCTCGGTAAAATAGTGGTGCTGAATAACCTCCGTTGTCTTTTATAAATTCATAACCAAGTTTATCAATGTGATCTGTTGAAACACCTTCTTTAATATTATCAGTAAGCATGTCCAATGTTTGAGCAGCAAGTTTACCTGCTATTCTCATTTTTTCAAATTTTTCTTTATAATCACTCATTAATTATCTTTAATTTTTTTTCTATAAAAATTTTTTTAGAGCTTATATTACACCTATAAGCTAAAAAATTAACACCTACTTTTTTTGCTAATAAATAATTTTTATAATATTCACTATCAATATCTTTT
>NHEU02000037.1 GCA_002171495.2 Alphaproteobacteria bacterium TMED93 | reverse complement strand
GAATTGTTTATTGTAGAGGGTGATTCAGCGGGTGGATCTGCTAAACAAGGAAGAAATAGAGCTAATCAAGCTGTTTTACCTCTAAGAGGTAAAATTTTAAATACTTGGGAGCCTAGAATATCTGCTGTGCTTGGTTCTAATGAAATTATGGCAATGATTTCGGCTATGGGAACTGGTATTGAGAAAGATTTTGATATTTCTAAACTTAGATACCACAAGATTATTATAATGACTGATGCTGATGTAGATGGATCTCACATAAGAACTTTAATACTTACATTTTTTCATAAACACATGAAAGAAATAATTAAATCAGGACATCTTTATGTGGCGCAACCTCCACTATTCAAAGTAAAAAGAGGAAAAAGTGAGGTTTACATTAAGGATGAATTAAAACTAGATAATTTTTTGATAGAAAGTTCAATAGATGATCTTACTATGTTTTATGGAAAAGGGCGTATAAAAGTATCAGGAAAGCCTCTTTTAAGCCTTATTATAAAAATTATTGACCATGCAAAACTTTTAATAAGCTTATCTAAAGATAATAGCATTTCATTAACACAATCGTTTTTTTTAAATGGTGGTTTTGGGTTAAAAAACTTTGATAATGCAAAAAAATTAGAAAAAGTCATAAATAAAACTATAGATCATTTAAATATAAATAATGAAAAAGACGAGAAGTGGAACTCTTCTTTTAATTCTGAAACAAAAGAATTATTTTTCATGCATACTAAAAATGAGATTAAAAAATCTTTTAAAATTGATGAATATTTTATAAATAGGAATGAAGCAAAAAAATTAGAAGCATCAAGCTCAGATATCATTGACATATTCATTGAAGGTGCATATTTAAATATTTCAGAAAAGGAATATTATTTAAATGGACCAGCAGAGCTTTTCAATGAAATTAATAGGTTTACTAGAAAAAGTTATAAAATACAAAGATATAAAGGGCTAGGTGAAATGAATCCGGACCAATTATGGGAAACCACATTAGACCCTGATGCTAGAACTTTATTGCAAGTACAATACAAAGATCTATGGGAGGCAGACGATTTATTTGGAAAGCTAATGGGCAATAATGTTGAGGCCAGAAGAAACTTTATTCAAAAGTTTGCTTTGGAGGCAGAAATAGATTCTTAAACTATATTTATGCAGTTCTTAAAAAAAGTTTCTAGTATTTTAATTTTTTTTATTTTTTTCTGGGTAGTATATTGTGTTATGACTCTTCCAAATTTAGATGGGTTAGGCAATAAAACTAGAAAACCATCAATAAGTGTTATAGATAAAGAAAATATTTTAGTAGGATCATTAGGTGATGTTTATGGTGGATTAATTTCCTCAGAAAATATTCCCAAGAACTTGATCAATGCAGTCGTTGTTTTAGAAGACAAGAGATTNTTTGAACATTATGGTATAGACNTTAAAGGTTTGAGTAGAGCTNTANTNCAAAACCTAAAAGAAATGANATATAGTCAGGGAGCTTCNACTATAACACAGCAGCTATCAAANCTTATATTTNTAAATACTGAAAAGACNCTTTCNAGAAAATTAAGAGAATTAATNATNTCTTTTTANCTTGAATANAAATTTACAAAAGTTGAAATTCTTTCTATGTANTTGAACAGAGCATATTTTGGNTCAGGACAGTATGGTATAAAGGCTGCNNCAAAAAGATACTTCTCAAAANAACCAGAAGCTTTATCTATTGCNGANGCTGCANTTNTAGCAGGNAGTCTAAAAGCACCTAGTAAACTTTCTTTGATATCNAATAAAGAGGCAAGTATTTCAAGAGCAAAGGTAGTTTTAAAACTTCTAGAAAAAAATAAATTAATTTCCANTAAGCAAAAAANTANTGCAAACCTTGAACTAAATAATATTAAAAATCTTAAATTTTATTCAAATAATGGNGTAAGGTATTTTATAGATTGGATCCANTCAATAACGCCTGAAGAAGTTTTAAATAATCAAAAAGATCTAATAATAAATTCTACATTAGATTTAAAAATTCAAAACAAAATAGAAATCTCTGTTAAAAATAATATGAAAAATATTGATGATAAATTACAGGTGGCAGTACTTGTTATGGATTATGCTGGAGCAGTNAGAGGATTATTGGGTGGAAAAAACTGGAATAAAAGCAAATTTAATAGAGCAACTCAATCTAAGAGACAGTTAGGTTCAGTTTTTAAAACCTATGTCTATCTTACCGCATTAAGTATGGGGTATAAGCTTTCTGATAAAATAGAGGACCTTCCCCTTAAAAAAAATAATTGGTCTCCAAAAAACTTTTCAGATAAATATGAAGGAATTATTTCTATAGAAAGAGCCTTTGCAATATCCTCAAATGTTGCAGCAGTTAGATTAGCAGAGAAAATTGGAAGAGAGAACATAATAAAGCAGACAAAAAAATTAGGGGTAATATCTAATATTTCAGATAATCCTTCAATGGCACTCGGAGTTGCTTCATTTTCACTAATTGAAACCGTTGGTTCCTTCGGGGCAATATGCGGATATGGAATACCTGTTATTCCATATGGTATAGAAGAAATAAAACAAAGAGATAACCTAAGTATTTGGCAAAGAAATTTTCCCAATAGAAAGGAGATTATTTCCAAAAAAATACAATTTAAAATTAAAAAATTACTTAGGGCTGTTATAAATNAAGGTACTGGAAAAAAAGTTTCTAAAATACCTATAGATATTATTGGTAAAACAGGCACTAGTCAGAAAAATAGAGATGCTTGGTTTATAGGATGTGCAAAGGACTATGTAGTAGGAGTTTGGGTAGGCAGAGATGACGATAAAAGCATGAAAAATGTTTTTGGTTCTACTATACCTTTAGATATATTTAAAGAAATTATACTTGCTTTATAAACACTACTTTCTAATAAAGACNGGTGTTCCAACATCTACAACTTTCCATAGAATGCGCATCTCATTGTTTTTTATAGCAACACAACCTTCAGTCCAGTCATTTTTTTTATTGTGAAAGTTTTTATCATATCCTTTATTTGGAACTCCATGTATCATAATTTGTCCACCTGGGTGATTATTTAAGCTTAATGCTCTTCTAATATCCCAAGGGTTGGGATAGGAAATTTGTAAAGCTAAATAAAATGAGCTATCTCGGATTTTTTTTTCTATATAGTAAAGCCCTTCAGGAGTTTTTCCATCACCTTTTTTAATTTTTTTTCCAAAAGGTTCAAAGCCTAAAGATATAGAAAAATTTTTAATTTCTCCATTATTTAAAAAAATTAAAAGATCTCTATTTGACTTATTTATTAACAGAAACTTTGTTTTTACTTCAGCATAAATTACATTGGTTTGTGATAGAAAAAGTAAGGCGATTAAAAATTTAAATTTCATTAGGCTATTTTTAACTTATTATTGTTGAGTAATAAATCTGATTTACTTTTTTCTTCAAGCTGAACTCCTTGATTTGAGAATGTAAGTAGGCTGTTACAGTTTTCACAGTAAATGCTCCATTCTTCTTGCTCAAAAGAACAAAGATTACATTTCCATAATTTGTCTTTACAGAAACTAGCTAAATTTAGCCAATTTTTCATTTTATTTTTGTTACAAGAAGTTTGTTCTTCTATATGTACTAATAGAAGATATGCTTTTTTATTAGGATACAATTCAATAGATTTAAGCAAATCTTTTTTTGAATCACCCCAAATTTTAGCTTTAGCTTTAATTTCACCAAGCAATAGATATTTTAAATATAAATTATTATGGCCCTCTAAAATACTTATTAATAGTTTAACTTTTTCTAGTAGTGTAAAATTTTGAAAGTTTTTCAAAACAAAATCTAATATATTTTTATGAGGGAAGTTTCTCCAATAGGCTTTTAATATTCTTTTTAAATGTTTCTCGTTATTGTGTAATTGCAAGTTGCAATATAATTCTACATAACTAGGAAAATAAACTTTAGATATAAATATATCTTCCAGAAATCTTTTTGCTTTCTCAGGTCTTCCCTCCTCTATACTTTCTTTAGCTAAATTAAAGTTCAAAAAACTAATAGCATTTTTTACTTTTTTAGCTAAACCTTTTAAAGGTTGATTTGTGTATTCTTTAAGCATTATCCATTTTCCATTTTTCATACAAAATCTTACAGCCTCAATAAGAAAGACCTCTAATGGAATTTTAAAATTTTTTGCATAATTAAGCATGTTAGAAAATAGCTCATAATCACTATTTTTATTAGCAATTAAAATTAGTCCTTTAATTGCCAAAGGTCTTGATGATGAAAATTCTAGCATTCTCTTATAGGTATTAAAACATTGCACCTCATTTCCTTTGATAAGATAATTTTGAAGTTTCAACAGTAAATATAAAGGTGTTTCTGTTAAATGTTTTTTAGCCTTATTGTAACTTATTAAAACTTTTTCTTTTTCATCATATGCTGAAGCCAATAGCCCTTCTTCTAAAGCAGTTTTTGCTTTTTTAATTTTATATTCTTTTATTTTTTTATTAATTCTTAAAGGAAATAAAAGCACTCTTTTTAAGGAGAGCAATAAAATAAAAAATGTAAAAAAAAATATAAAAGCTGCTAATGAAAAAAAAGATAAAGAAGTACTGATTTCCCATCCTAGCCAAGTAATTTCTATATTTCCACTATTTTTAGCAAACCACAGGGCAAGTGAACTTATGGTTGCCATAAGAGCTATAAAAATTAGTATTTTTATCAATTTTTTTGCTGTAAAGCTGCTGTTGTTCTTGCAAGAAGGTTTCTAGCTGCAATATCAGCATTCTGTCTAGCCACTGCTTCAGTTAACCACGCATCCAAGGGCCCTCTTTCCTCAGCAGGTACTGAAGATATTTCATTTATAGCACTTGCTAGATTACCTCTAGATATTGACTGTTCAGCTCTAAGAAGTGCTCCAGTAACACCTTTAATTTCTTTTATATTTGTTGGTTTTATTTTTACATATTTAGAAATTTCCTTTTTAAGATTTTCTTTCCATGTTGTATCTTTTTTTGTTCTATCAGCATCTAATTGTTCTCCCGCTCTAGCACTTAGTCTTGCTTCTAAATCTTTTAAAGTCGGAGCCCCACCTTTTGCAAAACGCAATAAAGCCGGATCTAAACCTTCTTTGCCTAAAGCTTCTAATTGAGGAGAATAAGGAACTCCTGATTCTAATCTGTCTAGAAGGCTTTGGGCAAGATATAGTCTATTAGATAATTCTGATTTACTTGATGACAGGATCAATCTAGAGTTGCTTTTAAGATCTTTTCTTAAAACTGAAAGGTCGGAGTCAATATTAAAAGTTTGTTTTTCTATTTCTTTTATGGAGTAATTTAAATTATTTATTTCTTCTTCTAATAGCCCATATTTTTTTTCTGACTTTAGTAATTTTTCTTTAGAGATCTTAAGTTCCTCTATTGATACCTTGTTTTTATCATTATTTTTTATAGTACTCTTAATGTTGTCCTCAATTAAGGAAATTTTACCAAAAATTATTTTTTGGTTTTCAATAATCTCCTTATTTTTTCTCTCTATACTAGAGTTGAATTCAAGATAGGAGACTGCTAATATAGCGCCTATGCCTCCAGAGATAATACCAAATATTATTCCAAAAAAGACTTCTTTAAACTTGAAAATGTTAGTAACTATATTCTTAAAAACTGTGTAAATTGAAAAAAATACATTCTTTATTATTAAAAATAACGTTGAAGAAAAAATATTTATAAACAAATAGGGTGCTTTTATTAAACTCTTTACTAGTGATATAATAAAAGCTAAAGACTTAGTTAAAGCTTTTTGTAAAGTATTTAAAGTATTTTTTATTAATAAACTGATTTGCAGGCTTGAATTTCTTTGTTTTACTAATTTTCTCGAAACAAGCGTTGTTTTAGTCTTTTTACTTGCAGTTGTTGAAACTTTTTTAAGTGGTTTTCTTTTTTTTAGTTTTCTGTTTTTTTTTGTTGCCATAATTTACTCATTTTGTGTTATTACAGATTTTAAATTACTTAAAGTAGGATGGTTAGGAAAAAATTTAAACTTAATCTTAGCACTTAATTCTTTAGCTATATTTTCACTTAGGCATGCAAATTTAATCTGCTTTAACTGATTAAATTCAATATTATTTAAAAATAGTTTGTTGAAATTAGAAGCTCCTTTTTTGGAAAGTAAAACTATCCACTTTATTTTATTTAATTTAATAAGGTTTAAAAATTTATTATCTATCACATTAACTTCTCTAGTTTTGTAAACAATGTACCTTTTAACTTTATAACCAACGTCAAGTAACATTTTTGGTATGTCAAATGAAATACTTTTTGCTCCTATATAAATTAAATCTCCATTATTCTTATTACAATTTTTTAATACTGTATTATACATTTTAACACTATCTCCCTGACAATCAATGACATTTTTATAGCCAAGTCTTTTTGCAATTATTTTAGAGGTGCTTCCTACAGTATATAAAGGTATATTTCTTTTTTTTGATAGTTGAGAAAATATTTTTATTGCATTAGAAGAAGTAGTTAATACTGCTTGTGATTTATTGAGGTTTATTGGTTTAGAATAGATAGTTTCCGCCTTTAAAATAGGTAAAGTTATTATATTATATAGGTTATTTTTTAAAATATTTTCTATTTCAGTATTGTCCAAGATACCTAAAGCTCTTAATATCACTATGTATTTTTTACTCATATTATTTATTTAAATTTTTTAGAACTTTAATAGCACATAATTTTCCAATTTTTTCCGAGTCTTTAATATCTCCAACTACTTTTTTCTCTGAAAAAAACCTTCCATCTTCTGAAAAAAGCCTGCCTCTTATTGTTAGTTTTTTTCCATGTACTCTTGCAAAAGCAGCTAAGGGGGTAAAGCAATTTCCATTAATTTCTTTTATAAATGCTCTCTCAGCATTCACGGTAATTCTGGTATTATTATCTTCTATGTTTTTACAGATTTTAATTATTTTTCTATCATTTTTTCTACACATTATAGCAATAGCACCTTGTCCTGGAGCAGGAAGAATGATGCTTCTTGGAACTTTTATAAAGTTTACATTATCATAATTTAATTTTAATCTTTTTAATCCTGCTAAAGCAAGGAGAGTACCATCTAACCTTCCTTCAGTAATTTTTTTTATTCTGCTCTCTACATTTCCTCTTAGATTTTTTATTTTTACAGTAGGATTTATATTTTTAATATAGTTTATTCTTCTAGGACTCGAACTTCCAAACTTAAAATTATCGTCTAACTCAAAAATACTTCTTATATTGAAATTATTTGTGACTAATACGTCCCTTACATCTTCCCTTTCCAAGAATGCAGCAATTGTAATTTCTTTATTAATTTCAGCAGGTATATCTTTTGCCGAATGAATTGCTAAGTCAATTTTTCCGTTTATTAAGAGGTTATCAAGTTCTTTTGTAAACAAACCCTTACCTCCTTCAAGTTTAAAACTAGCGTAGTTTATTTTGTCACCCCTAGATAGTATATACTTAACAAGAAAGTTACCAACTTCTAATCTTTTTAGTTTTCTTAAAACTAGGCTTGTTTGTTCTTTTGCTAAATTACTTTTTCTACTTCCAATTAATATATTTTTTTTATTATTCATTAAATTTTTTTTAATCTATAATATAAATTTATATGAAAATTCTTGGAATAGAAAGTAGTTGTGACGATACTTCAGTCGCAATAGTCAACAGCAAAAAACAAATTCTTTCAAATGAAAGAATTTCGCAGGACGATATACATCAATTCTATAAAGGAGTTGTTCCTGAATTAGCAGCAAGAAATCATACTTATCACATAGACAAAATTACAAAAAAAGCATTAAAAAGTTCTAGTTTAAGTTTAAATAATATTGATATTATAGCTTCCACTGCAGGCCCAGGCTTGATTGGCGGATTATTGGTTGGCTTGTCATTCGCAAAAACTTTGGCTCAAGTAAAGAAAATTCCTTTTGTAGCCGTAAATCATCTTGAAGGACATGCTTTAACAGTTAGATTAGTAAATGATATTAAATTTCCATATTTAGTTTTATTAATATCAGGAGGGCATTCTAATTTTTATTTTTTAAAAAACACAAATAAATATGATTTTCTAGGAGGCACCTTAGACGATGCCGTGGGAGAAGCTTTTGATAAAGTAGGAAAAGTTTTAGGATTAAAGTTTCCTGGTGGTCCAGAAGTAGAAAAAAAGGCTCTTGAAGGAGATGAGAAGGCATTTATTTTTCCCAAACCATTATTAAGAACAGTACATACTGATTTAAACCTTTCTTTCTCTGGACTAAAGTCCCACGTAATTAAGTTAGTTAATAGTAATCAAAATAATTTACTATCAAAAAGTTTCATAGAAGATATTTCAGCTAGTTTTCAAAAAACAGTTTCTGATATTCTAGTTAATAAACTTAAAAGAGCAGTAAAGTATTGTAACGAGAAATTCGAATCTTACGATAGTGTAGTAGTAACAGGCGGAGTTGCATCTAACTCTTACTTAAGAAAGAAGTTTATTGAAACTATAATCAGTAGCAATAAAAAGCCATTTATACCACCTGCTAATCTTTGTACTGATAATGGGGCTATGATAGCTTGGGCAGGTTATGAGAGATTTAAATTAGGTTACAGTAATTCTTTAAACTTTAAAGCTATGCCTAGGTGGCCTTTGGAAAAAAGGAACGCTTTATGAGTGAAGTTTTAGTATTAGGAGGGGGTGCATGGGGTACAGCGCTAGCAAATTTGTTAGCAGACAATACAAAGAAGTCAGTTTATTTGTGGTCCTATGAAAAAGAAGTAGCGAATACAATCAACACAAAGTTAATAAAT
>NHEU02000057.1 GCA_002171495.2 Alphaproteobacteria bacterium TMED93 | reverse complement strand
TTTATGATTTTAGGTACAGTTTGTACTAGAAAGTGTACATTTTGTAATATTGCAAGTGGAATACCAAATACATTAGATGAAAATGAGCCAGAAAAGATCGCTAGAGCTGTTAATGCATTAAATCTTAAGCATGTTGTTATAACATCTGTGGATAGAGACGATTTAGAGGATGGAGGNGCAAATCAATTTGCTTCTTGTATCAATAAAATTAGAGAACTAAACAAAGAAATAACTATAGAAATTTTAACGCCTGACTTTCAGAGAAAAAAAAATGCAATCGATATAATTATTNATGCAATGCCAGATGTATTTAATCATAATTTAGAAACAATTCCTAGGTTATATAAAGATATNAGAAGNGGNGCTAGTTATCTNCATAGCTTATCTTTATTAAAGACTATAAAAGAAAAGGGAAANATTTGGACTAAGTCAGGGTTAATGGTTGGGCTTGGNGAAACNATATCTGAGGTTTATGAAGTTATAAGNACNATGCGTAATTANANNATAGANTTTTTAACTGTTGGACAATACCTTCAACCTACAACTGGACATCAAAAATTAGTAAAATATTATTCTCCNGAGGAATTTAAATTAATTGAAGATATGGCTTGGGACCTTGGATTTAAAATGGTTTCATGTTCTCCATTAACAAGATCTTCGTACCATGCAGATGAGCATTTTAGTACGTTAAGGAAGGCTAATGCCTAACTTTGAAAACTCTAAACTCCTACCTTTTTCAGATGAGCAATTGTATAATATAATAATTAATGTTGAGCTATATCCTGAATTTCTTCCATGGTGCAAGCAATCAGAAATTTCTAATAAAATTGATGAAAATAACTTTGATGCAAAACTTACTATAGGTTATAAAGCTCTTGATGAAAGTTATACAAGCAGAGTAAAAGGAGTATATCTTAAAAAAATAACAAGCAGTGCTATATCAGGGCCTTTTAAATACTTAGATAGTTCGTGGGTTTTTGATAAAAACAAAGATTCTTGCAAAGTTATTTTTAAATTAAATTATGAATTTAAATCTTTTCTACTAGGAAAAATTATGGGTTCGCTTTTTCAAAAAGCGTCTGAGAAAATGTTTGAAGCATTTGAAGGTAGGGCTAAATCTTTATATTCTTAATTTAAATATCTGAATAGATTTTTTTAAAGCATAGTTTGCAGCCTTTTCTCTAATTGTATTTCGGCCGCCCTTAAAGTTTTTTTTTTCAACTATGATATTTTTTTTGTTATACAAAAATGAAAAAAATACTAATCCAATAGGTTTTTCTTTTGTGCCTCCTAATGGACCTGCAATGCCAGTTACTGCAAAAGAAAAGTTTACACCTTTTTCTTTTGCTAACCCTTTTGCCATGTGAAAGGCAGTTTCTTTACTAACTGCACCATACTTATTAAGAATATTTAAAGGCACTTTTAAAAATTTATTTTTTGACTCATTATTGTAAGTAACAAAACTATATTTAAAAATTTGAGAAGCATTAGAGACAGAAATAATTTTAGATGATATTAGTCCTCCAGTACAAGATTCTGCTAAATTTACATAAATCTTTTTATCTACACAGTAAGAAACAAATTTTTTTTCTAATGATAAACTCATATAAATAGTTTAATTAAGTATATTGTGCCCAAAGCCTGAAATCCTGCCACCACATCATCAGCTATTATACCATAGCTAGTTTTAAAATTTCTATCAATATAGTTAGTAGGAAAAATTTTTAAAATATCAAAAAATCTAAAGAGTATAAAACACATAACTATATTTAAAATATTTAACTCAATAAAAAAAATTGGAATTTGTTGTCCAATAAACTCATCTATAATAATTTCAGATCGATCTTTTTTTCCTACTTTAGTTTGATATATATTTATTGTTATAATAGCTATCAAAAAAATTAGTAATATAATTAAAACATAATATGTGATAGGAATTGTATTTTTCAAAAATATACCTGCAACAACTCCAATTATAGATCCTAGGGTTCCTGGCATATATTTTATATTTCCAATTTTAAAAATAGTACAAAATAAGTATGAAAATATAAATAATGTAGTGTTACTTTTCATTTATAAAATTTATAGTTACTGTGCTAAATACCGCTATTCCCTGATTTTTACCTATAAAACCTAATTTTTCGGTAGTTGTAGCTTTTATTGAAATTGAGTTAATATCTATTTTAAGAAAGCTTGCAATAACCTTTCTCATATTTCCAACATACTTATTAATTTTAGGTTTCTCNCATACTATCGTATTGTCTATATGAGTTATTTTACCCTTATTTCTTTCAAGCATTCTTATTGCTTTATTTAATAATGTTAGTGAATTTATATTTTTATATTTTTTATCATCATCTGGAAAGTTGGTACCTATATCTCCATATGATATAGTTCCTAAGATTGCATCAATTAACGCATGAATTCCAACATCACCATCAGAATGCGCTTTTATTGATTTATTAAAAGGAATTTTAACACCAAAAAGTTTAAAGCCATTTTTTTTTCCAACAATAAATCTATGAACATCAATACCTTGACCTACTTTTATTATTTTATCATTAGTGAACATATTTTGTGCTTTTATATAATCATTTTTTTCTGTTATTTTGAAGTTGTTGTCTTCACCTTTAATTATATTAACATCTAAACCTGCNTCAGCAAATATTTGAGCATCATCNGTATAATCTTTAAGNTTATTTACTTTTATTTTTTTATATGCATTCATTAGACTTTCTAAAACAAACCCTTGTGGAGTTTGAGATAAAAATAGGCCCTTTCTATCTAAACTTTTAATAACTTTTTCTTTTTTAATAAGTTTTATACTATCTCTAATAGGGATAACTGGAATTATTGCTTGGCTATTAAGTAATTTTGTTATTATTTTATTAATTAATGACATTGAAACAAAAGGTCTTACAGCATCATGTAAAATAACATACTTATTTAATTTTTCTTGATATAAGATGTTTAAAACTTTTAATGCAGACTTTTGCCTACACGAACTTCCAATTACAAATTTAATATTAGTAAACTTTCTTTTTAAAGGATCAATATATTTTTTATGATTTTTATTGTAAGCTACATATATAGTATTGATTCTACTGTTGTTTATAAATTTATCTATTGAATATTCAAGCACAGTCTTTTTGTTAATTTTTTTATATTGTTTAGGTACAGCATCTCCAAATCTTTCACTCTTACCAGATGCTAAAATGACTAGAACTGTATTGTTATTTTTTTTCTTATT
Source organism: Alphaproteobacteria bacterium TMED93 (assembly GCA_002171495.2). Classification (GTDB taxonomy): domain Bacteria; phylum Pseudomonadota; class Alphaproteobacteria; order TMED109; family TMED109; genus JAYYAX01. The sequence continues at coordinate 4,468 of NHEU02000057.1, read as the reverse complement.
CATTAAATTTGTGATATTTTACTTAATTATGAATAAAAATACAGCAATTAACGATTTTATTTCTTTCTTGCCTATGCCAGCGCTTATAATAGACAATAAAGGATACATTGTTAATGCAAATTTAGTTTACAAAGAAAAATTTAAATTTAATAGAATTTCTAATCAAAACAAAGTAAGACTACAAACTTTTTTTTCTTTTGATATAGAAAATATTTTAAACAGATTATTTTCTGGAGATGGGTCAGTATCTACATATGATTATAAGCTAAATGATTTAGATGATAATGAAATTATAGTAGATTTGCATTTTAACAAAGTTCAGGAAAAGTTAGTATTATTGATTATTCAAGAGAAGGATAATTTTAAAACTTANATGACTCAAACTAGTAAAACNTTAAGNGACTTATTTATANGTGGATTTTCTCAAAGTTTAGATAGAAANATTAGTNCTCCTATAACAAATGTCCTNGGAGCAATAGANCTTTTAAAAGAAANANTAANGTTANATAATAATAATAGTTATGATAANAAAATATTAGAAGTACTAGAAGTTGAANCTAANAAAATAAANAATTATATAAATAAAACTTTAAANTTTCATTACGATATTAATTCTAAGGAGGAGCCNNTAAANATNCANGAATGCTTGATTGAAGCTTTAGATGCTATAGATAGAAAATACTTTAATACTTACAAGATTATTAAAGATTTTGATCCTTCAATACCTAAAATTCATTTTAATAGATCTCAAATAATTAGATGTTTTGAAAACCTTTTATATAATGCCTGTGAAAGTAAAAAAATAATATTATTAAAATTACAACAAGAATAAATCACAATATTTATGTTAGGTCTGATGATTTACAGAAAGTTTTAAAACTACCCATACATATAAAAATTTCAGATGAAGGAAATGGTATTGATGAAAATATTGAGAAATTTATTTTTTATCCTTTTGTAGGGACTAAAAATAGCTCAGATGGTTTAGGGTTAGCTTATATTAATACTATTATATCAAAAAATGGTGGATTTATAAAATTAGAAAAGGAAAAAGATATAACTGTTTTTAATATTTTTTTACCTTTAAAAAGTAAAAGGAGATAAATATTTATAATATTCTATATGCAGGCAATAATGAAAATTTCAGATTTATATTAGAAACTTTTTTAAAAAAAAATAAATTTGANTTNAGTATAANTAATCATTATGAAAACTTTATAAATAATATAATTAATAATGATTTTCATGTAGGAATCTTAGATGAAGAAATTATTAATGGAAAATATAGACTTTTTTATAATGATATTAAAAATTTAAAGCATAAAGTGCCTTTAATAATTATAACAGGTGGAAAATTTGAAATAGAAACATTCTTAGAATATGATAAAATTGGTATAGAAATCATTAAAAAACCATTTNTACTTAAAGATTTAATAAGCAAAATTGAATATTTAAATGAAAAAGAAAGCTCAAATGACAGAACCNCATTTAACTTTAAAATTCCTTTAATAGATAAAACTAATAAGACTAAATTAATTTTTGATAGCATACATAAAATTATAAATAATAATTTAAATGCTTTAATATCAGGAGAAAATGGAACAGGAAAAAGACAAATAGCAAATACTATTAATGCTCTCAGAGATCCTGATAAAAAGCTTTTAGAAATTAATTATTTAGATTACAAAAATAATAATTTTGAAAAATTATTATTAAACAATATAACAAAGGATGAATTTCTTAGCTCCAAATTCTTAAAAAACTCTGATATATCTAATACAATTTTATTAACTGATATAGAAACAATGCCAATAAATATTCAAAATACTCTAGTGGCAATATTAAAAGCTAATAATCTTAGTTCGTATTTAATTTCAAAAAATACAAAATTCATTGCTACAAGTTCAAAAAATATGAAACAAATTTTAAGTAATAATAACTTTTCTAGTGAACTATTTTATTTTTTAAGCATGTATAATATTTTCACTTTACCTTTGAGAGAAAGAAAAGAAGACATTAGAATCTTAGTAAAAGAAATAATTGCTGAGTTTAATCTTGCTAATAAAATGGATAAGACTATAAGCGAGGATGCTCTTCCTATATTAGAAGATTATATTTGGCCAGGTAACCTTACACAACTAAAAAGTTTTTTATATAGATGTTATAATTTTTCTGTTAATGATATAGCAATAAAGGAAACTTTAGTAAGACAAGAAATAAACAATGAATTTAAGTATGCGAACAAAGATTATTTAGTGAATTGGAAAATTAATTTTAATAATTTTATTAGCGCTAATATAAGAGGCTTTCTATCTAATAATAAAGTTGAATCTGGTTTATATTATAAATTGATTAAAGAGTTTGAAAGACCTCTTATAATAGAAATGTTAAAATATACTAATAATAATAAGTTTTTATCTTCTCAATTGCTAGGTATTAACAGAAATACGCTAAGAAAAAAAATGGAAGATTATGAAATTGAAATTATTAAAAATACAGCTGAAAATGAGTAAGTATGGTCTTTTCAATAAATAGTTTAAAAAGAACATTTATTCCTTTTATATTCCTTTTTTGTTTTTCTTCTGCAATTGGTATTTTTTACTCNATNNATAACACNGCAGANAGNAANCCNGGAACAGTATGGATTTTTCTTTTTTTTGGTACATTGTCATTTATTTTATTATTATTCTTAATTTTATTTGAATTAAGCAGGTTAGTCTTTAATGTAAGAAAAAACAGAGCCGCCTCTAAACTTCATTCAAAAATTGTTGGTGTATTTGCTACAATTGCTATCATACCTGTTGTAATAGTAGCAATATTAGCAGTGATTTTTTTTGAAAAAGGTATCGAAGCATGGTTTAGCAAAAGGGTTCAGACTGCTTTAGTAAAAGCTGCTGCAATTGCTGAAAATTATGCAGTAGAGGTTAAAAAAAAAGTAGAAGGAGATGCGCTATTTATAGGCTTAAAACTATCNAATTATAATAGTTCATATTTTAATAACAGGCTCCAATTAAATTATATTTTAAATGATTTAGCAATTGAAAGAGATGCAAGTGAGCTNGCAGTTATAAACAATTATGGAAATATAATAGCTGCCTCAAGAAATAGTTTTTTCCTTCCTAAAAACATTGCTCCTAGCAATATTTTTTCAAATAGAAAAGATAAAAACTCTCCTCTTGTTTTTATAAATGACAATAAAAATAATAATATATCTGTAATTACTCCTTTAATAGGACATTTTGGTCTATATCTATATTTTTCTAGATATTTAGATCCTGAAATAATTTATAATTTAAAAAGTGTTAAAGAAGCAGTTAATGATTACTCTGAAGCAAAAAAAAGTAGTGAAGAAAGCAGAATTACATTTACTATGGTCTTTATACTTGTAGCATTAATTTTATTGCTTTTAGCAATTTGGCTTGGTATAGCTTTTGCAAATTCATTGACTGTACCTATTTCTTCACTAATCAGTGCTTCAGAGAGTGTTAGTTCAGGAAACCTTAAGGTAAAAATATATAATAATAATAATAAAAAAGATGAAATAAGTTCACTCATAGATAGTTTTAATAGGATGGTAAAACAACTTTATGATCAACGAAAAGATTTAATAACCGCAAATGAGCAAATAGATACTAGAAGACGGTTTACTGAGTCAGTTTTAACAGGAGTTAAATCTGGAGTTCTAGGGATAGACTCTGCTAATAAAATATTTTTAGTAAATAAGTCAGCACTAGAATTATTAGAATATGATGCCAGCAAATTAATTGGAAAAAATATATTTGATATATTACCTTCTTTAAAAAAAATAATTGAAAGTGTTGTAGATTTAAATTTACCTACTAAAGAGGAACAGTTAGATTATACATACAAGGGAAAAAGAAAAAAATTTATTATAAGAATTTCTTTTGAAAATTATAAGAGCTTAAATAGTGGATATGTAGTAACTATAGAAAATATTACAGAGCTTATAAAGGTTCAACGAGCAGCTGCATGGTCTGATATAGCAAAGAGAATTGCCCATGAAATAAAAAACCCTTTAACTCCAATACAGTTATCTGCAGATAGATTGAAATATAAGTATCTTAATAAAATCACTGATGAAAAAAATATTTTTATCAACTGCATAGATACTATTATACGACAAGTTTCTACAATTCACAGAATGGTTAATGAATTTTCTACATTTGCTCAAATGCCTAGGCCTATTTTTCAAAATGTTAATATTAATGAGATTGTAGTGGGAAGCATTAGTATGATAAAATTAGCAAATCAAAAATTATCTATTAAAAGTAATTTGGATGTTATGAAAAAAATAAATTTAAAGGCTGATCCTAACCTAGTAAATCAAGCTCTAAATAACCTATTCAAAAACTCCATTAATGCAATTATTGAAAATAAGAAACAAAAAACAGGCGAGATTAAAATAAATTTATCTAAAAAAAAAAAATATGTGTTGTTTAGATTTTGA
>NHEU02000073.1 GCA_002171495.2 Alphaproteobacteria bacterium TMED93 | reverse complement strand
AACATTTGGTACTACTTTTTAGGCAAACACCATAATATAGAATAAGATTTTATTTAAATATTTTTTAAATCATCTATAATAACTTTATGGACGATTCGGTAATTAAAGTTTTAAGAAGAAATGGTTCTTGGGAAAAGACCAATAAGCGTCAAGGAACTGGTGTTGATTCTAAGAAAGATTTTTCGAAGCTGAAGAAATATGATGAAGATTTTCATCTTGATGAAAAATTTGAAATATTGGCAAAGGAAATAAAAAAAAGAATGAATCAAAGAGAAACTAAAGTTAGTCAACGTATTAAGTCTCAAAATAATAATTCTAAAGAGAATAACAAAAATATTTCTGAACCAATTTTTCAAGATATAGAAAAACTTAAGTCTCAGATATTACCATATTTAAAAAATATTGAGCAATTAATAATTAGAAAGCGAAATCATCTAAACAATATATCTGAAATTGATAAAGAACTAGATGGTATTTATGAAAACATATCACATATAAAAAATAATTATTTAGATACAATAAATAAATTAAAAAATAATATGAATTTTTTTGATGATAGCTTAGATATCATCAAAAGTGCAAAGGAGGAAAAATGACAGAAAAAAGAGGAAAAATATTAGCCTTTGCTAATCCTAAAGGAGGTGTTGGAAAAAGCACTTTAAGTTGTCTTGTCACTGCTATGTTAAAATGGACAAATTCATATGAGTCTGTTCAACTTATTGACGCAGATAAACAGGGTAGCTCAGTGAGGTTATTACAAAGAATTAGCGATAATATTCCTTGTAGTCATTATCCTATTTCTTATGAGTATGACAAACTAAATGTTATTATGTTAGAGCAGCTTATGAGTAATTGTAGAATGCAAAGAGGTAATGTATTAGTCATAGATACTCCTGCAAGACCTGACCAAGAAGGTATTGAGTTATTGACTAAGTCTCATGCTATTATTATACCCTGCAGTAATACATTAGCTGAACTTCCAATTACTTTAGATTTTGTAAAAAAGATTGATGATTTAAAGGCTAGAATTAGAAAAATACACCCTCATATAGTTGTAATTCCTAATAAGATACACTTAAATAGAAAGCATATTGATGATTTTATAAGCTATTTTGATAATCATGATGTAGTTATTGGCCCACCAATCCATGATAGTTCATTTATTAGGAAAGTTTATACTAAACAATATGACTACAATAAAATTACTCAAGAAACAATATTTTCTGATTTGCATAATGTAGTAAGCTTTTTAAGGAAATATGTTATTGATGAAGAATTAGATGAAATTTATAGCTCAAATAAATCGCATAAAGACCACAATATTAGCACTTTGAGATAATTTAAATAAATAAGTATATCATTTAAACTTTAGTTTTAATGATTAACACTATTAAATTTGACGTGTAGACAAATATTATAAATAAGGTAACTTAAACTGAAGTAAATTAAATTTTTTTTTAATAAATTTTAAAAATATTTACTATATAATTAAAATATAATCTAAAGCAATATTTATAACGTATATTTGATTGTATATTAATTGTATTTAAAATGAATCTAATAAACTATAATAGTAATAAAAATGTAATGAGGCATGATACCGTTAAAAAATCCTCTGATATAACTGAAAATGATTTGGGAAATTATTTAAGAGATATTGGAGAAAATCAAGACANAATAGCCTTCTCTAATATTTTTATGCATTTTGCTCCCAGATTAAAAAGTTTTTTTGTTAAATTAGGCTGTTCTCAAGCTCANGCTGAAGAAATAATACAAGAAGTGATGATAGCAGTGTGGACTAAGTCTAGTACGTATGACAAATCCAAATCTTCAGTAAGTACATGGATTTATACTATAGCAAAAAATAAAAGAATTGATAAAATTAGAAAAGAAACTAAACATAACACTGTTGAGTCAGACGAAAGTCTTGAAATCCCTGTTCCTTCGGTGCAAGAAGAACAACTTCTATCTTCAGAAGTAACGGAAAAAATACACCATTCTCTGCAATTTTTACCTAAAGAACAAGCGGAGTTGTTAAAATTGTCTTATTTTTATGAAAAAACACATTCTGATATAGCCAAAGATTTGAGTCTACCATTGGGAACAGTTAAGTCTAGAATAAGATTAGCCTTATCTAAAATGAAAAACCTCGTGGAGTTAAATTAATGCATAATATAAATTGGCATCCTAGCAGTGAAATGCTTTTAAACCATGCTATGGGAAATACTAGTGAAGCTGAATCACTAATAATTTCAAGTCATATAACTTACTGTTCTGTATGCAAAGCTGAGGTAGCTAAATATGAAAATATCGGAGGTTTTTATTTGAAAAATCATGAGGAATTAAATGTAAGTAAATCCTTATGGAATAATNTATTAGGAAAGTTAGATGGAGTTGAACAGGATAGTAAAGAGACTAATTTTATTGATTATAAAATTAAAAGTAGATTGAATGAAAATGGAGTAAGAGTACCGTCTTTTTTATACCATTACTTACCAAAAGCATCTGACACAAAAAATTGGAGTTCGACAATTAACAACGTTAAATATTTTAACATTAATTTCAAAGAAACCTCTTATAAAGGAAAAATGCTTGAAATACCGCCTGGAAAAGTAATGCCAAAACATAGTCATGAAGGGTTAGAGGCCACTATGGTATTCCACGGAGGCTATTCAGACGAAGTTGGTAGTTACAGTAAAGGAGACTTGGTTATTCTTGACGACAACGATGAGCATACTCCTATTTCTTCTGATCAAACTGGTTGTATCTGTTTAGTTGTGTATAGTGGCTCACTTAAATTCAAAGGTATTCTAGGTTCTATACTAAATTTATCTAAATTTTAATGAATTCTACTATTTTAATAGTAGGAGCCTCATCCGGCATAGGAAAAGAAACAGCATTAATCTTCTCAAAAAAAAATTGGAAAGTTATTGCATGCTCTAGAAATGTAAAAAAGCTAAATGACCTTTCAAAGTTATCAATAAATAAAAATAATAAAAGTATACTGACTTCTAAGTTAGATGTTACAAATAGCAGTATGCTAAGTGAAAATATTAGTAAAATTTTAAAAAAATTTGGAACACCGGATATAGTCTTTCTAAATGCGGGAACAAACAATCCTAACTCCAAAGATATAGTCAACTACAANGAAACAAAAAAGTTATTTGATACTAATTTCTTCGGAATAATTAATTGTATAGATATAATACTACCTAAGCTAAAAAAAAAAAATAATACTCAATTAGTTATAATGTCATCTGTTGCAGGTTATAGAGGACTTCCATATGCTGCAGCATACTGTTCTTCAAAAGCAGCATTGATATCCTATGCTGAATCTATTTATAATCAATGTAAAAAAGTAGGCATACGCGTGAGAGTAATTTGTCCTGGCTTTGTTAAAACACCACTAACAGATAAAAATGAATTTAAAATGCCAATGATAATTTCTTCTGAAAAGGCAGGAAAAATAATATATAAAAAACTTACTAGTTCAAATGATTTTGAAATAATATTTCCTAAGTTTTTTTGTTATTTAATGAAATTTTTGAGTTATTTACCAAATTTTATATATTTAAGAATTACTGCTAGGCTGCTAAAATAATTAGCTTTTTTTCTTATACAACAAGACTACTTTGGCAAGGTTTATACCAAATTTACTTACATAGGTTGTATTAACTATTTCATTATCATTTATTAAAAACATATGATCGTTTACTAAAACAGTAATTGAAAATTTCCAAATTAATAATTTAAAATAATATTTCATTTTAAGGTGATTCTTATTTATTCTGACTATTATTTTTCCTTTCACATTATTTTCAGTGCCAATAAAATAATTATTTGATTGCTTTTCAAAACTCCAATTTCTAATAGTTTCTTTTTCATTTTCTATATACTTTTCAATAAGCTTTAATTTATTATTTTTAAAAACTCCTTTGAAAACAACATACAGGTTCTTAATTGTCTTATTGGGGTAAAATACTATCAAATTTCCCTTAGCTATAACTTCACCTTCAAAAAATTTTTCAAATTTTAAATCTTTAAATTTACCGAGTTTATTAATCATGAATTTTTTTTAATAAGAATTGATGAACATTTATTGTATTAGCCTTAAACCCTTCTTCACAATATGTTAAATAAAATTCCCATAATCTTTGAAAATCTTTCTTAAACCCTAAGCCTTCTAAGTTATGCCATTTTGAAAAAAAATTCTTTCTCCAAATATACAACGTTTTTGCATAATCTTGACCTAAAGACTTTTCAAAAGTTATAGAAAGATTGTTAGTTTTTGCCAAATTATATATTATTTTTTTTGTTGGCAGCATTCCGCCAGGAAATATATATTTTTGTATAAAGTCTTTATTATTAGAATAATATTTATATAAATTTTCATTTATTGTTATAATTTGCAATGCAGCTAAGCCATTTCTTTTTAGGCTTCTATTGAGAATATTAAAAAAAGTATTCCAATGTTTTTTTCCTACTGCTTCAAACATTTCTATAGAGACTACTTTGTCATATTTATTTTGGATTTTTCTATAATCTAAGAGTTGTATCATAACATTCTTTTGTTTAAGTTTAGAAGCATATTTATATTGTTCTTTAGATATCGTAATTCCAGTAACATTAGAACCAATATTTTCAGATACATAACCAGTAAAACCACCCCATCCACATCCTATCTCTAAAACTGTATTATTTTTTTTAATTTTTGCAAGGTTTGTAAGACTTTTATATTTGTTTATCTGAGCCTTTTCCAAGGAAATCTTTTTATCGTTGAATATAGCACTTGAATAAGTCATTGTTTTATCTAGCCAATAGCTATAAAATTTATTTCCTAAATCATAATGAAAACTTATTTGTTTCTTACTTTTTGTAATAGTATTTGAGCTTTCTAATGTAAGAGCTCTTTTTATTCTATAAAATAAGTTTGCCTTAATTTTAATTTCTTTTATGGTCTTAATATTTATTAATCCTAGGCTTAAGATATATGATAAATTATTAGTTTTCCAATCTCCTNTNTAATANCCATANCCTATTGCAGACACNCCATAAAAAAGAATTCTAATTAAAAAAAAACTATTTATAATATGAAAATATGCACTGTTTTTTTTATTTCCAATGACATACTTAGATTGGTCTGGAAATTTTATAGTAAGGCTACCTTTAAAGCTAGAAGCTAATTTTCTTATTATAATTTTAGAGATTATTTTATAAAAAAAACTCATTTTACCTTCCTTAAATAATTACTTATAGATTTATTTGACGGTTTAGGGCATTTAAATACTTTAATGCCCTTTAAATAAAGAAATATTGCCTCTAAATGTATACCTAAAATAATTTTAATAGTCATAAGTGGATATTTTAAAAAATTTATAAATAATCTGCTAGTAGATANAGTTTCTTTTTTTGCAGTGAAAGATGCAAATAGATCTTCTTTTTTTGACAAGTATTCAATAAAAATTGATAAATTTTTGTCATTTTTAAAACTCTTAAACTTATANNCTCCTTTAAGACTCATAAAAGGTGAAACATGAAACGCTTTTGATATTTTTATATTATGATTTTTTTTAGAAAAAGTATTTTTTGTTAAATAAAAATGCCTTTGTTTAAATGTATTATGAACTTCATAGATTTGTGCAATAATTTGATTTTTTTTATTAAGGCAGGTGTATATTGATAAAGGATTAAACACATATCCTAAAACTCTAGGGTAAGTTAACAAAAAAATTTTTTTTATTTTCTGTTTTTCACCAGATTTTTTAATAGTCTCTCTAACCCATTCTTCTAAACTTATGGAACTTTCTGGGCCAAGATCTTTGTAAAAAAAAGAAAAAATATTAAATTTATCAATAGAAAAAATAGGGATTTTTTTAAAAATATCATTTATCTTACATAAATCAAAATTTATACAAAATACTTTATATCTAAACTCATGTTTTTTTGGAGAAGACCTTTTATGAAATACTTCTCCTTCATATAAACAATTACTAAAACGTATACTGCTATCGTTAATCATTCTTTTTTCTCAAATTAATTAATTTTACTATACTGCTTGATGCTTTTAAACCATCTTCATGAAACCCATATCCTAGCCATGCACCAGTATAGTAAGTCATATTTTTTCCTTGTAAAAAATTAACTTTTTTACAAATAGAAAGATGGTTTTTTTCTAACAAAGGATGTTTTAGTTTAAGTCTCTTTAATATTCTCTTTTTATTAATTTTTTGTTCTAAAGGAGGGTTTAAAGTAACTAGAATAGGATATTTTGTTTGAAGGTTTTGTAGTTTATTTATCCAATAAGTTACACATATTTTATTTTTAATATTAGATTTACTACTTCCATTTATTACATTCCAAGATGACCATACGTTTTTATTTTTTGGCATTAGTTTTGGATCTTGGTGTACAAGAATAATGTTTGTCTCATACTTGCACTTAGAGAACACAGCTATTTCTTCATTGTTAGGTTGTTTTAATATGTTAAGGATTTCATCACTATGTATCGCGAATATTACTTTATCATATTGCTTAGAAAAACTTTTACTTTGAATAAATACTTTTTTTCTTTTTCTTTCTACATAAATTACTTTTTCATTTTTGAATATTTTTCCAACTATACTTTCTTCTAACTTTTTCACATAATTTATACTTCCATTAGAGATAGTAAGCCATTTAGGCCTTTTACTAATATTAAGTAATCCATGATTATCAAGAAATACCAAAATATATTTAGTAGGCATATTTAAGACTTCTTTTGACGATGTAGACCAAATTGCTCCACACATGGGAATTATATGTTTTCTAATAAATATATTACTAAATTTATTTTTTTTTAAAAAACTATCTAATGTTAAATTATGATTGCTTTGATTGTTAATATACTTCTTAGATAATTTATAAAATTTAATAATATCAAATAGCATGATCCAAAAATCTTTACGAAATATATTCTTGAAATTATTAGTTATAGATAATAATCCTGTGCTACCATATTCGAAATTTGACTCTTCAGAACTTACCGAAAAAGACATGCTGCTTTTTTCCGTTTTAACCTTTATTCTCTGGAGTAATTTTTTAAAGTTTGGATAATTTCTTTCATTATACACTAGAAACCCTATATCAAAAAAAAACTTTTTAAGCTTACCATTATGATCAGGCATAATTTTTCCTAAAGTAATGGCATGACCTCCTAACTTGCTTTTACTCTCATATAAAGATATATCATAGTCATTCGATAAAAGATAAGCTGCTGATAGCCCTGAAATACCACCGCCTATTATTGCTATTTTTTTCTTTTTTAGTTTAATGTATGTCATAGTTAATAATATGTGTGTTTTTTTTTAAAATTGTAATTTATGAAAATAAAAAAATATAAAGAATTAATACTACTGATATTTTTATCCTTAATTATAAATTTTTCAACTATTAATACTTATCCTGTCCTAGATAGAGATGAGGCTAGATATGCTCAATCTACTAAACAAATGTTAGAAACAGGTAATTATAAATCTATTAAGTTTCAAGAAGAGTTAAGAAGTAAAAAGCCTGTTGGAATATATTGGTTACAAGCAATTACTGTAAATATTCTTTCGCAAGAGATATTAGGAGCAAACTCTCATAAACAATATAATAAGATTTGGAAATATAGGTTTATTTCTTGCTTATTCTCTTTTTTGAGCTGTTTAGCTTTGTATTTAATAGCTTCTAAAGTTTTTAATAAAAATATAGCTTTCTTAGCAAGTATAATATTGAACTGTACATTATTATTTATCATTGAGTCTCATACCGCAAAGACTGACTCAGTTTTATTAACATTTTCAGTAATTTCTATGGTTTTATTATGNGGATATTTTAAGGGTATNTTTNCTAAACAATATGATTTCTATTTTTTTTTATTATGGATTAGCATAGGCCTTTCTGTGTTAGTAAAGGGTCCAATTTTAATATTAATGGTCTTATTTTCAATAATATTTATTTATTTTTTTAAAAAAAATTTAAAATGGATTTTAAATACTAACCCTATAGCTGGTATAGTTATAATAATAACAATAGTTATGCCATGGTTTTTATCAATATCAGGTGCAGAGCAGAGTAGCTTTTTTACCCAAGGAATTAAAAGAGATTTTCTGGATAAATTAATTGGAGTACAAGAAAGTCATGGTGCATTTTTCGGGGCGCATACCCTATCTATTTTTTTATTATTTTTCCCAATGAATCTTCTATTATTTCCTAGTATATTAAAAATAATTAGAGAGTTAAAGTCAGATGAAAGCTTTTTTCTGCTAGCATGGATTGTTCCAAATTTATTTATTTTAGAGCTTATCCCTACAAAACTTCCTCATTATGCTTTACCTTTGTACCCTGCTCTGGCTTTAATTATGGCAAGCTACATAACTGATCAGGTAAATGATAAAAAAAACAGTAATCAGGCAATTATAAGTATTTTTATTAGCAACCTTTTATATATTCTTTCTTTTACTATTCTAATTGTATTTTTCTTGCATTCTTTAAAGCAGTATAGCTCTTCAGCTACTTATTTTTATTATTTAGCTATTATTTTACTGCTATTATTATTTATAACTTCAGTTTTTATTAATTTTAGTTTTAGTAAAATNAAAAGTTTTTATTATCAATCATTTATAGCNTGTGTAACTTCTATTTTTATTTTTNGNTATTTACTTCCAAAACTTGANAAGGTTTGGNTTTCTAAAAATATTTATGAAACTCTAAAAAAAGATAATATAAANTTTTATTCAGATAATATTGTAACAATTGGATTTAATGAGCCTAGTTTGATTTTTATGTTAGGCACNAAAACTAANATTTTATTTGCATTGCAAGAAGATTTTTTTGAAAAAAAACTATATAAATATATAATATTAGAAAAAAAGTATTTAAATGAATTTAACAAACTATTAAAAGTTAAAAAATATGATTATAAATTGTTAAACGAATTTAATGGATTCAACTCAGCAAAGAATAAATGGATTAATACTTTGGTTTTTAAATTAAATTAATAATAAAGGAAGCAAAATGTTTAAATTTTCAAATAAGTCTATAGAATTGCAGGACCAACTTAAATCATTTATGGATAAACACATTTATCCCAATGAAAGCAATATAGAAAATGAAATTAATTCAGGTGATATATGGCAACCATCTGAAATTATAGAAGGTTTAAAACAAAAAGCTAAAGAAAGTAAATTATGGAATTTATTTTTACCTGAGAGCGANAAAGGAGCAGGTTTAACTAACTTAGATTACGCGCCTCTTTGTGAAATAATGGGAAGGTCTCCGTTTGCACCTGAAGTATTTAACTGCAGTGCTCCTGATACTGGTAATATGGAAGTTTTAGAAAGATATGGAACTGAAGAATTAAAGAAAAAATGGTTGATGCCTTTATTAAATGGAGAAATTCGTTCTGCATTTGCTATGACTGAGCCTGAAGTNGCNTCTTCAGATGCCACAAACATAGAGTCTAGTATTGTAAAGGATGGTTCTGAATATGTAATTAATGGAAAGAAATGGTGGACTTCAGGGGCTATGGATCCAAGGTGTAAAGTTCTAATATTTATGGGAAAAACTGATCCCAATAACTCAGATAAGCATAAACAGCAATCCCAAATTGTTGTTCCAATGGATAGTAAAGGTATTACTGTGGATAGATTTCTTCCAGTATTTGGATATACAGATGCTCCGCATGGACACGCACAGGTCACTTTTAAAGATGTGAGGGTACCAACTTCAAATTTATTATTAGGCGAAGGTAGAGGTTTTGAAATTGCACAGGGAAGGCTTGGTCCTGGAAGAATTCATCACTGTATGAGGTTGATAGGTTTAAGTGAAGTTGCATTAGAAAAAATGTGTCAGCGAACAAAAGCACGAGTAGCTTTTGGAAAGCCTGTGGCAGCACAAACTGTTACACAAGAGAGAATAGCAGAAGCTAGAATTGCAATTGATCAAGTAAGATTACAAGTATTACATGCAGCAAATAAAATGGATTTAGTAGGAAACAAGGAAGCTAGAATGGAAATTGCTATGATAAAAGTTTCAGCACCAAATGTAGCATGTAAAGTTGTAGATTGGGCGATACAAGCACATGGCGGNGGTGGAGTATCAAATGACTTTGGTCTTGCACAAGCTTATTCTCAAGCTAGATATNTAAGATTAGCAGATGGTCCTGATGAAGTTCATAGAAATCAAATAGCAAAGTTGGAACTTAGAAAATATAACTAGTTAAAAATGGTATCTGAAAATTTAATTGAAATAAGGAAAAAACATTCTTTTAACGTAAAAAATCTTCAGAAATGGCTGAAAATTAATATTGAAGAATTTGGAAAAATTNTTTCTATAAAGCAGTTTGTAGGAGGGCAATCTAATCCTACTTTTTTTATTACGTCTGAAGAAGGAAAAGAAATAATATTAAGAAAAAAACCACCTGGCAACTTACTACCGTCTGCACATGCAATTGAAAGGGAGTATAAGGTTCAGAAAGAACTAAAAAAAACTAGTGTACCTTGCCCTGATATGATTGCTTTATGTGAAAATTCAGAAATTATAGGTACACCTTTTTATATAATGAATTATGTAGATGGATTGGTGTATGAGAGTATATTAAGTGTTGAAGCTACAAATGATAGAAAGCATATTTATTTACAAATGGTTAAAATGCTAGCTGAGCTTCACAATATAAATTACAAAAATATAAATCTTATTGATTTTGGAAAGCCTTCTAATTATGCCCAAAGGCAGATAAATAGGTGGGAAAAACAATGGCATTTATCTAAGCAAAGAGATTTACCAGAGATGAGTTCTATTATAAATTGGCTTAATAATCACATACCAGAAAAATATGAGTCTACAATAGTTCATGGAGACTTTAGGTTAGGAAATTTAATTTATGATAATAATCATAAAAGTATAAAAGCTGTTTTGGATTGGGAGCTTTCCACTATAGGAGATCCACTCGCAGATTTTGGATATATGCTTTATCCCTATTATATTCCTATGGGAGAAAGACATGGNATAAAAGGTTGTGATATAAGTAAAGAAAATATACCAGAAATAAATGAAGTATTAGAAACCTATTGCACTGTTAGAAAAATAAAAGTTTTTGATCCTACTTTTTATGTAGTTCTTTCTATGTTTAGAACTATTGCGATTTTAGAGGGGGTATATTCTAGATACATAAACGGAAATGAAAGTTCTCCAAATGCTAAAGAGATTGGGNGTGATGTGATACCTCTTGCAAAAGCTACCTTTAACTTAATATAGAGTTAATAGATATATTAACATATTTGAACTACTTAGGGCCTAGTCTTAATGCACCATCAAGTCTTATGGTTTCNCCATTAAGCATATTATTTTTATAAATTGCCATAACTAATTTTGCATATTCATGGGGAACTCCAAGTCTTTTTGGAAATATAGTGCTTTCAATCAGAGAATTGTATGCTTTTTCTGGTAATCCTTTAAGCATAGGAGTTTCAAATAATCCAGGAGCAATAGTGCATACTCTTATTCCATATTTTGCAAGTTCTCTAGCTATAGGCAAAGTCATTGAGACAATACCACCCTTAGATGCGCTATATGCTGCTTGACCTATTTGTCCATCATAAGCTGCTATGGAAGCAGTATTTATTATTAATCCTTTAAAATGGTCATTATTAGCAGTATTGTTTTGCATTACACTAGCAGCACATTTAATAACATTAAAAGTACCAGTAAGATTAACGCTTAGAATTTTTTCAAATGTGGATGTAGAATGAGGGGCTTCTTTTCCTAGTATTTTTTCAGGTGTTCCAATACCAGCGCAATTTACTACTAGATTAATTTCTCCAAATTTCTCTTTTACTAAGGAAAAATTTTCCACTACAGAACTTTCTTCAGTTACATCAGTTAGTAAAAAATCACATTGTCCATTTACACTTTTTACAAAATCAGTGTCTTTGTCTTTTTGAGTATCAAAAATCGTAACTTTTCCCGAATTTTGTAAAATAAGTTCTGCTGTGGCTTTGCCCAAGCCAGATGATCCTCCTGTAATTACTGCATTTATATCTTCTACCATCATAGCTTTCTCCTATAAAATAAACTGCTCATTAAAAATTTTTTCTTCTAAGTTGTCATTTTTATCAAATAAAAGTTTTAATGAAATATTAAAGTTGCAAGAAACTTCTACATTTTTTACATTTCTTATTTCAACTTGGCCTGCAGTTGCACTAACAGGCCTATTAATAGGGTCAATAACACTTAGAGATATTTTACTTTTTTCATTTACTAAAGCTCCTTTCCATCTCCTTGGTCTAAATGAACAAATCGGAGTTACTGCTAACAAAGAAGAATTTAAAGGCAAAATGGACCCATGGGCTGATAAATTATATGCCGTACTTCCTGCAGGAGTGGAAACTAATATACCGTCACAAATTAGTTTTTTAATTTTTACTTTATTATTAATATTAACTTGCACATTAGCAGCAAATCTATTTTGCCTTAATAGGGAAACTTCATTTANAGACAAAGCTTTGTATTTTTTATTGTTTACATCTANAACAGTCATTGAAACTGGATTGAGTTTAAACTCTTTAGAAGACTTTATTCTTTCCAATAAATTATTTTCATTAAAACTGTTTAGTAAAAAACCAACAGTGCCTCTATTCATGCCAAAGATCTTTTTTTTATAATATTCTTTATTATTAATTAGTGACAATATACTACCGTCACCCCCTAATACAACAATTACATTAGAGCTTTTAAGTGTATAACTAGTATATTTTTTTTTTAGCAAGCTAAGGGCTTTTTGAGCCTTATTATTTTCTGCAGCAAAAAAAAAAGGTTTAATAAATTTCATAATTATCCACCTGTAACACTCATATGTCTTTTTACAGAAGGAGACTGCTTTCTTCTAATTACGAAATCATGACCTTTAGGCTTCCTCGAAATTGCTTCAACTATTGCGTTTTTTAAGTTTTCTTCCCAATTTATAGATCGAGCAGCTTCCACAAAGTCTGCCGAGTCATCTTGTCCCAAGCACATGTAAAGCTTTCCTGTGCAGGTAAGTCTGACTCTATTACATAATTCACAAAAATTATGAGTAAGCGGTGTAATGAAGCCAATTCTATTTTTAGTTTCTTTGACATCAAAATACCTAGAAGGTCCACCTGTGTAATGCTGACTTTTTAATAATGTGAAGTTTTTTTCTAAACTTTCTTTAACTTTAGATAATGGTAAAAATTGATCAGTTCTATCGTATTCAATTTCTCCTAAAGGCATTGTTTCAATAATTGTCATGTCAAAATTGTGAGAATGTGCCCATTTTAGTATATCAGTAATTTCATGCTCATTAGTTTCTTTTAGAGCAACTGTATTAATTTTGACTTTTAATCCCGCTTCTTTAGCTGCATAAACACCTCTTAAAACTTGATCAAGGTTACCACGCCTTGTTAATTTAGCAAACAAATCAGGTTTCAATGTATCTATTGATACATTTATTCTTTTCACACCACTGTTAAATAGTTCAAGAGCATATTTTTCTAGTTGGGANCCATTTGTAGTTAAAGTAAGTTCTTTAAGAGGTCCTTTTTTTAAATATGAACCAAGGTTTTTAAATAAACTCATCACGTTTTTTCTTACCAAAGGCTCACCTCCAGTAATTCTTATTTTTGTTGTGCCAAGCTTNATAAAGCTAATACAAATTCTTTCTATTTCTTGCAATGTAAGTAAATCCTTTTTTGGTAAAAAGGTCATATTTTCTGCCATACANTATTCGCATCTAAAGTCACATCTATCAGTAACTGAAACACGAAGGTAACTAACGGGTCTTTTAAAAGGATCTAATAACATTATTTAATTATATACGACTGTACATAATAAGTTCAATGTTTTTGATAAATTTTTTTTTTTAATATAATATTATAAATATGAATTCTTTAGATAAAAATGAATGGAATGATATTAAAAGAGGTGTAGAGAATATATGTAAAAACTATCCTGAGTCTTATTGGAAAACACTAGATCAAAAAAGATCTTATCCAACTGATTTTGTTAATGATCTTACAAAGTCTGGCTACCTAAGCATACTTATCCCTGAAGAATATGGAGGAGCAGGACTTCCTTTAAGAGCAGCATCTGTAATTTTAGAGGAAATTCATAGATGTGGNGCAAACGGAGCAGCCTGTCATGCNCAAATGTATATAATGGGATCATTGTTAAAGCACGGAAGCGAAGAATTAAAAAATAAATATTTACCACAAATAGCCAAAGGAAAACTAAGATTACAGGCTTTTGGAGTTACTGAGCCCTCAAGTGGTTCAGATACACTTTCAATAAAAACTAATGCTAAGAAATCTGGAAGTAAATTTNTAATAAACGGTCAAAAAGTTTGGACTAGTAGAGCTGAACACTCTGATTTGATATTACTATTGACTAAGACAGATAATTCTGAGAATAGGNAAAAAAATTTATCACTTTTTCTCATAGATATGCGTCCTCATCTTAATAAGAGCATATTTATTAAACCTATAAAAACAATGATAAACCACTCTAGTACTGAAATTTTTTTTGATAATTTAGAAGTNAGTGAAAGTAGTTTAGTGGGATCACTAGGTTCAGGTTTTAAATACATATTAGATGGAATGAATGCTGAAAGAATNTTAATAGCCTCTGAATGCTTNGGAGATGCTAAATATTTTATTGATAAANCTAAAAATTATGCAAATGAAAGAAAAGTTTTTAATAGACCAATTGGAAAAAACCAATCTATTCAATTTCCTATAGCTCAAGCATATGCGAATGCAAGGGCAGCAGAACTTATGATTAGAGAGGCATGTTTTTTATTTGATGGTAATAAAAAATGTGGTGAAGAGTCAAATTTAGCTAAATTGTTAGCTGCTGATGCATCTTGGGAAGCTGCAGATATTGCAATGCAAACTTTTGGGGGTTTTGCATTTTCTGAAGAATACAATATAGAAAGAAAGTTTAGAGAGACAAGGCTTTATAGAATAGCTCCAGTTTCAACTAACATGATTTTAGCCTATATTTCTCATAAAATNCTAGGAATGCCGAGGTCATATTGAAAAATAAATTACTTGAAGGAAAACTAGTAGTTTCTATAGAGCAAGCAGTAGCAGCACCTTATTGCAGTGTTAGATTAGCTGATGCAGGAGCTAGAGTNATCAAGGTTGAGAGAAATGAGGGAGATTTTGCAAGATATTATGATAATTTTGTTAAAGGAGATAGCACCTATTTTGTATGGTTAAATAGAGGAAANGAAAGTTTTGTAGCTGATATAAAAAAAAACCAAGACCAGATATTTCTTAAAAAATTAATACTTGAATCAGATATTTTTATTCAAAATTTATTGCCAGGAACATTAGAAAAGTTCAAGTTAGACAGTAAATCCCTAAGAAAAAAAAATAAAAAGCTTATTACTTGTGATATTTCTGGTTATGGAAGTTTAGGAGCTTATTCTAAAACTAAAGCATATGACCTTTTAATACAAGCTGAAACTGGATTGTGTAGTCTTACTGGAGATGAAAGAAATCCCGGAAGAGTTGGTGTATCAGTCTGTGATATTGCGTGTGGTATGAACGCTTACACTCTAATATTGGAGGCATTAATTAAAAGGAATAATACCGGAACAGGTTCAGCCATAAAAATTTCATTATTTGATAGTTTAAGTGAATGGATGAACGTTCCATATCTACAATATATTTACACTAATAAAGCTCCCAAAAGAGTGGGTTTGGCTCATCCTTCTATAGTACCTTATGGTTGTTTTAAAACCAAAGATAATATTAATATTTTATTTTCCATACAAAATGAGAGAGAATGGCTATCATTTGAAAAAAATATTTTGAAATTACCAGAAAATCTTAAAAAAAAATTTATTAATCCCTCTGAGCGTCTTAGGAATAAAGAAAAATTAAACAATATAATTAAGAAATCATTTAAATTATTGACCGGAAAAAAAATTAAATTTTTTTTAAAAAATAGTAAAATTGCATATGGTTTATTAAATAGTATTGAGGACTTTTCTAAACATTCAGAACTAAAAACTTCACTCTTAAAAACTGAAAAAGGTAAGATTAAGTTTATCCCCCCCGTTAGTCTTAAAAACAAAAAAACTTATAATAAAATACCTAAACTTGGAGAACACACAAAAAAAATTAAAAAAGAGTTTAATTAAAAAGTGAATATTTATAATAAATATCTTAAGCAAAAGAAAAAAAATATAGATATTTTTTGCAACAAAAAAGCTGAAATGTACGAAAACCTTTTTAATAATAGTTCTTCTAAAAGTAGTTTGCTTAAAAAGAAGGTATTACCTTATGGATGGCATTGGTTGTATTTTTCTGATAATCCTAATATTAGTGAAATAGGTCCTGATGGACATATAAAGAAAGGAAGCTTTTTACCTTCCTTTACAGGCTGCAAAAGAATGTTTGCAGGAGCTGAGGTTGAGTTTAAAAAAAAAATACCTCTTAATAGTAAAGTAAAAAAAACAAGTCAAATTAAAAAAATAGAAAATAAAAGCAAGAATGACAAAAAAATTTATTTTTTAACCATTAATCATTTATACAAGGTTGGAAATGAATTGGTATTACAAGAAAATCAAAATTTAGTTTTTATTAATAAAGACTATAAATCAAACAGGAAAATTTTATTTCAGAAGGAAAAAAAATACTTATTACTATTAACAAGAAATTTTTCTTTCAATAATATTATGCTATTTAGATATTCTGCCATAACTTATAATTCACATAGAATTCACTATGATAGAAAATATACAATGCAGAAGGAGGGTTACAAAGATCTCTTAGTACATGGACCTCTTTTAGCCCAGCATGCTATAGATGAGTTTATACTAAATATTAAAAAAAAATTGAAAACATTCGAGTTTAAAATGTTAAAGCCAGTTTTAGTTAATGAAAAAATACATCTTAAATTTTTTCAAAATAAAGAAATAAAGAGTCATTACAAAATTATTATAACTTCCCTAAAGTCTCAAGAAGTTAAATTTGTAGCTAATTGCAGTAGCTAGAAAAATTAATTAATTGCACTTAAACTTTTATGTGAGTATATAATGGTGCTCATTAAAGAGCTTGCAGTTGGTAAATACGTTGTACAAAAAAATAAAGAAGTATTTATTTTTTCATTAGAAAACTTGTCTGCTAATTCTGAATTTTTATTAATTATCTTTAAAGAAGAGTTGCACATTATCCAACCTCCTAATATCCAACCAAACATATTTAAAAATGGCGTTGCTCCTGCTGCAGCATTATCTGGATTTTTATTTAGTTCTTCTTTCAGCCATGCAGCACTATTTTCTAATGAAGTAGTTGCTTCATCAAGCAAGTTGCCCATTGTTATAATTTCTTTTAAATCACTTTTTTTACAATCAAGAGCGGTTTTTTTAATTTTTTCTAAAAGTTTTTCAAATGTTTTACCTCCATCTAATGGTAATTTCCTTCTTAACAGGTCCAATGCTTGGATCCCATTAGTTCCTTCATAAATAGGAAGTATTCTGGAGTCTCTAAAATATTGAGCTGCACCAGTATCTTCAATAAACCCCATTCCTCCGTGTACTTGAATTCCTAACGAAGTAATAATAACTGATTGATCTGTACACCAAGCTTTAACTATTGGAGTTAGCAAACTTGAAAGGTTTAAATATTCTTTTCTTTCATCTAGATTAGAAAGCTTATTTGAATAATCAATAGCTTCAGCAGTAAATATCGCTAAGCCTCGCATAGCTTCTATTTGAGATTTCATTTCTAATAACATTCTTTTAACATCCGGGTGCTCTATTATATTTACCCTTTCTTTTTTTCCTTTATTAAAAGAAAAACCTTGCTTTCTTTCTCTTGCAAAAGATAAGGCTCTTTGATAGGACCTTTCTGCTATTGCTACACCTTGAATGCCTACATTTAACCTAGCATTGTTCATCATTGTAAACATAGCTTTTAAACCATCATGAGGCTGTCCAATGATTTCTCCTACACACTCATTATTTTCGCCAAAACTCAAAACACAAGTAGGACTAGCATTATGTCCTAATTTATGCTCAACCGAAATCACTTTAATATCATTTTTAATTTTATTGCCTTCTTCATCGTTATAGTACTTTGGAACCAAAAAAAGAGAAATTCCTCTGTTTCCCTCGGGTGCATCTGGTAATTTAGCTAAAACCATATGAATAATATTCTCACTCATGTCTTGGTCTCCGTGAGTAATATATATTTTAGTTCCTTTAATAAGGTATTTTCCATTTTTTATTTCTGCTTTAGTTTTTAAATCTGATAAATCAGAACCTGCATGAGGTTCTGTTAAGTTCATAGTGCCGCTATATTTTCCAGAAATTAAATTTGGTAAATATAAATTTTTTTGTGTTTTGTCACCGTGTTCTTGTATTAGTTCTATGGCTCCTTGAGTTAACATATTATTTACTGCAAAACTCATGTTAGCTGATTCCCAAATTTCATTAATGCAAACTAAAACTGACCATGGGAAATCTTGTCCACCAAATTGTTTCTGTCCTGCTACAGTAAACCAACCACTTTCCACAAAGCTTTTATAAGACGATATAAAACTTTCTGGCATTCTTACTAAACCATTTTCAAGTTTAATACCTTTACTGTCTCCCTCTATATTAATATTATCTAGTTTTTCTTTAGCAAATTTACTTGCTTCTTCTATAAGTAATTTTACGCTTTCGGAGTTAATATCGGTATTACCAGTGACTTTAGAAAGTTTATCTATATTTGCTATTTTTGTTAGAGCAAAAAACATATCATCTAAGGGGGCATTATATGCACTCATATTAGTCTACTACCTTTCCAGGATTCATTATTCCTTTTGGATCAAATAACTTTTTTATTTGCATCTTCACTGATAATTCTTCAGGAGAAGAATATTTTTTTAATTCTTTTATTTTCATTTTCCCTATTCCATGTTCAGCAGAAAAACTACCTTTGTATTTATACACTAAATCAAAAACAATTGTATTAATTTTTTTAGAATAAAATTTAAAACTTCTTTTATCTTTTATATATTCAGAACTGATATTATAATGTATATTACCATCAGCAATATGTCCAAATACCAAAATCCTAACATTTGATAAAACTTTTTTAATTAACTTTTCTGCTTCTTCTAAAAAGATAGGTATTTTTGATATAGGGATAGATATATCGTGTTTAATAGAAGGGCCGTCTTTTTTTTGGGCAAAGCTTAACCATTCTCTAGTCTTCCAAATATTGTTTATTTGCTTTATGTTTTGTGGTTTTATTGCATTCATTATATATTTTTTTTCTAAGGCTTTTTCTAATACTCTATCCATTTCTTTTCCTACATCAATGTCTTGTAAAAAAGATAATTCAAAAATAATATACCATGAATAATTATTATCAAATGGAATGGAAATATTATTGTAATGTTTTTTAATAAAACTTAATCCTAAATTACTGTTCAATTCAAAAGAACTTAATTGTTCCTTATAATTTGAATTGATAAATTTTAGAAAATCAATTGCTTTTTTTATGTTATGAACAGCTACTATTGCCATTCCTTTTTTTTTAGGCAATGGAAAAAGCTTTAAAACAGCAGAGGTAATAATTCCTAAGGTGCCTTCAGANCCTATAAAAAGATGTTTTAAATCATANCCTCTNTTATCTTTTTTTATTTCTTTTAGGGTGTTTAATATTCTTCCATCAGGCAAAACTATTTCTAATCCTAAAACTAAATCTCTAGTCATTCCATATTTTAAGACATTAGANCCTCCAGCATTAGTAGCAATATTCCCCCCTATAGTACAACTNTCCTTAGAAGGTAGATTTAGAGGAAAATAAATATTATTATTTTGGGTATACTTTCTGATATTCAAAAGAGTGCAACCGGATTGAGTTGTTATGCTAAAATTATCTTTATCAAAGGATAAAATTTTATCCATTTTTTCCATTGAAATAATTATTTCATCTTTTTTTGGATTAGGAATAGTTCCACCAGACAAACCTGTTCTTCCTCCTTGAGGCACCAAAGATATTTTATTGCTGCTACAAATTTTTAAAATTTTAGATACTTCTTTTGTGCTTCTAGGCTTTAAAAGCAATTTTGACATTCCTTTATAGTTTCCCCTTTCCTCTAATAAGTAGGGCTCAATTTGATAGTTTTTTTCATACCAAATATTTTTGTTTAAACTATCTTTTAAAATATTTAATTTATCTTTCATTTATTTTTTTTGATGCTTTATATAATCTATCATTTATAGCAATGCCAATATCTTTATTGGGAACTTTTTGGACAGCAATTCCACTAATTTTTTTGCTGTCTAAAATCCTTAACATCTTATAAAGATTTTTTGCAGCCTCTTTAAGACATTTTTTTCTACTTAAAGATAATGAAGGTTTAACAATTTTACTTGGTATTTTTCCGAATGCTAACCATCCTTCATTACTTTTTTGTTTTAGTGCATTTATTCTCACAGGCTTATCTGGTTGATAATGATTGACTGATAAACCAGGCNCTTTAAATAAATTGGTACTATTAAATTTTTCCAATTTGTGATTAAGAACTTTTTCAATATCTGAAGAAGAAACACATCCATGCCTTAGAACTACAACTTTTTTTCCTGAGAGGTCTACTATAGTGGACTCAACTCCTACTGAACTTGGTCCCCCGTCCAAAATTAGAGGTATTTTATNATTAAGTTCTTCAAATACATCTTTAGCAGATGTNGGGCTTATTTTTCCATATCTATTAGCACTTGGAGCTGCTATTGGAAAGTNTAACTGCATCAATAACTTTTTAATTGATTTATTTGCAGGAACTCTTACAGCAACAGTATTTAAATTTGCAGTCGCGAATTTACTTATATATTTATTTTTTATTTTAGATACTATAGTGAGTGCACCTGGCCAGAATATTTTTGCAAGTTCTTTTGCTCTTTCATCATAAAAAATATCATTTAAAGCACATTCAGAATCTTTATAATGCAGTATTAAGGGATTATTAAAAGGTCTGTTTTTTATTTTAAATATTTTTTTTATTGCGTAGTCATTGTCTGCTCTTCCTCCCAAGCCATATACTGTCTCTGTTGGAATTCCTACTATCTTATTATTTTTAAGAAGTTCTGAAGCAAATANAATATTTTTTGTGTTGCTTTTTAGTATTTTTGTTTTTAATTGCATCTAGAATGTTAAAGATATTTGTTATTTTATTGTTATTGAAGTAATATAAACGTTTTTAGTGAATTATCAAATACTGGAGNACCCTATGAAATTAGTTAGATTTGGAAAAGAAGGAAGAGAAAAACCTGGGATCATTGATAGCGAAGGTCTCTTAAGAGATCTATCAACAAAAGTTAAAGATATTGATGGAAAAACTATATCTTCAAATTCTTTAAAATTAATNCANAGAGTAAATTTAAAGAAGTTGAGNATTGTAAAAGGNAAGCCAAGAATNGGAGTNCCANTTGCTAATATTGGTAAAATTGTATGTATAGGTTTAAACTATGTAGACCATGCTAAAGAAGTAGGAGCACCTTTGCCTAAAGAGCCAATAATGTTTTTAAAACCAACTTCATCTTTAACGGGGCCATTTGATAATGTCATGTTGCCTAAAGGTGTATTGTTGAAAGGAAAGGGTTCAGGAAAAGTTATAGAAAGCAAACGTTCAGATTGGGAAGTAGAATTGGGAATTGTAATAGGCGACAAAGCAAAATGTGTTAATGAAGCAAAAGCCATGCAATACATTGCAGGCTATACTATTGTAAATGATGTTTCTGAAAGAGCGTATCAATTAGACGCTGCTGCAGGACAATGGACTAGAGGAAAAGGATGTGACACTTTTTGTCCAGTTGGCCCTTATTTAGTCACTAGAGATGAAGTAAATAGACCTCAGAACTTATCTATATGGTTAGAATTAAATGGAAAAAAAATGCAAGATGGAAATACAAAAACCATGGTATTTAATATTAAACAGCTTGTATCATACGTCAGTCATTTTATGACACTTCAACCAGGTGATATTATTGCTACAGGTACTCCTCCGGGTGTTGGAATGGGAATGAAACCTCCTAGGTATTTAAAAAAAGGAGATGTAATGAAGCTAGGCATAGACGGATTAGGTGAGCAGACTCAAGCTGTCATAAGTTGGAAAAAATAAACCTTACAAATTAATTGAAAAAAATATTTGTACATTGCAGGCTTCGAGAAACGGAGTTAAAAGAACTTAGAAAAAATTTTTTATTAAGAACTCATTCTTCAAAAAATATTATTTTAAATGAAAATGATTTTTTTAAAAAAGCAGCGGGTTCTCATGGTGTAATTTCTCAAGGAAATATAATAAATAAGAATTTTATACNTGCAAATAAAAACTCTTTAAGGGCCATATCAAANGTAGGAGTTGGATATGATAATATTGATATTGATGCGGCAACTAGAAATGGTGTAGCTGTATTTAATACTCCGAACCTTATGAATAATGCCGTTGCAGACCTTACTATGGGTTTAATGATATCACTTGTTAGAAAAATTTGTGTAGGAAACGAATTTGTGAAAAGTGGAAAATGGAAAGGAAACTCTTGGGATCTTTTCTGGGGAGAAAATCTTTACTCTGAAAGTATAGGAATTATTGGATTAGGAAATATTGGAAAAGAAGTAGCTAAAAGAGCTATTTCATTTGGTTTAAAAGTTTTTTATAACAATAGAAAAAGGCTAAATAAAAATATAGAAAAACAGTATAAGGTTTCATATCTAGACTTTAAGGAACTAATAGCTAATTGCAAGTTCATTGTTTTGCTTTTACCACTGACTAAAAAAAGCAAGCATCTTTTTACAAAAAGAATATTTCAAAAAATGAGAAATGATTCTTTTTTAATTAATGTAGCTAGGGGAAAAATTATAAAAGAGGTTGATTTAGTTGATGCGCTTGTTAAAAAAAAAATCGCAGGAGCAGCACTTGATGTTTTTGAAAATGAGCCAAAAATTGAGAGAAAACTTCTNGGTTTGAAAAATGTTGTATTAATGCCTCATGCTGGTAGTGCTACAGATGTTGCTAGGTTAGCAATGATGAAACTAGCTTGTAATAACTTAACAAATTATTTAATTAAAGGAGAATTAAATAATTTGGTTAACAAGGATTTAAGATGAGTGAATTTGAATTTAACTTTAGCAAAAAAAAAATACTTATAGTTGGAGGTAGTAGCGGNATAGGTTATGAGGCAGCTGTTTTATTTTCTAAGCTAGGAGGAAATGTAACTGTTACATGCAAGAGGAACAAAAGTTTTGAGGAGTTTAAAATAAAAAATGAAAATGAAAAAATAAGTATTGAAAAGTTAGACCTTACAAATGATATATCTATCGAAGGTTTGGCAGAAAAAATAAATAGTCTTGATGTATTAATTAATTGTGCGTCTTTAGTTAAAGGAGGCGTTGAATACAGAATAGAAAACTTTTCTGATGTTGTTAATGTTAATTTGATGGGAACTTTAAGAATATGTCATTCTATGTTACCAAAATTAGCTATAACTAGAGGAAATATAATAAATTTAACTTCGGTAAATACTAAATTAGCAGGTTCAACTAGCCCTGCGTATGCATCAACTAAGTCAGGAATNGAATCATTAACAAAGTCAATGGCAGCATGTTGGGCTGCACATAATGTAAGAGTTAATAACATATCTCCAGGTTGGATAGAAGGAAACACTTATGAAACTTTAGTCAAAGATTTATCAGAATTAAATTATGATGAAAGAATTCCTTTAAAGCGGTTAGGTAAACCAAAGGAAGTGGCAAATGTCATTTTATTTTTAGCCTCAGAGCAGGCATCATATATTACTGGTGCTACTATTTTAGTAGACGGAGGGTTTTCAATAAATTAATATGAGTAGTATGACATTTAATTA
>NHEU02000061.1 GCA_002171495.2 Alphaproteobacteria bacterium TMED93 | reverse complement strand
ATAAATATTCAGTACCTTAAATTTGAGGATTTTAAACCAAAAAAAAAATATGATATCATCTATTCTGTAAATGTTTTTGAACATTTATTAAATTGGAAACTATATCTAGATAAAACCAAGGAATGGTTAAAGCCTAACGGAATAAGTATCATTCTTTGCCCTAATTATTCTTTCCCCTATGAGTCTCATTTTAAGATACCCATTATTTTTAATAAAAAAATTACCCAGATTATATTTAAAAATAAAATTAATAAATTTGAAAAAGAGAAAAAATCTCTGGGTTTATGGAATTCCTTGAACTTCATAAAAATGAGAAATATTAAAAGTTATTGTTTAAAAAATGATATGAAATTTAAATATTGCAACAATATACTAAATGATATTATTGATAGGTTAGACGAGGATAAAGAGTTTCAAAAACGACAAAGCTTTGTAGGTTTTTTTGCAAANAGCCTTAAAAAGTTTGGGTTCTTAAAATTTTTAAATAGTAATGCTTTTCATTTTTTCCATCCTTATATGAAAATAGAAGTTACTAAGAAGAGATAGTAATTAATAAAACTGATCTGAAAAAAAATTATTTGAAGTAATTAAATAACTTATCTACTATAGTTGTATGAACGATAAAAATAAAATAAAAAAATTAGAATGTGATGTTATAGTTGTAGGATCTGGAGGCAGTGGAAGCTCAGCGGCACAGGCAGCAGCTGAGGTAGGCCTAGATGTTATAGTTATTTCTAAAGATCCTTTGGCGTCCTCAGATACTAAAATATGCGAAGGTGTAATGACGGTTAGAGAGGCTGGAGATGAAAATGACACTGAAGAAGAACTAGCAAACAATATAAAATTAGCAGGTGGAGATTTACCAGACAAAAAAATTACAGAAGCATTTGCTAAAGATAGTAAAGTCGCATATGACAGATTACGAGAACATGGTCTAAGGCCCAGTATAAATAAAAAAAGAAACACTCCTAAAACTTTAGCAATCGCTATGGGTGGACATAATAGGTCTCGCTCAGTAGGCCACAAAAATAGTGGACTTTCATTTGGTCACGTTAATTGGGATACTATAATAAAGTTTAAAAATATTGCATATTTTGAAGATTGTTGGTTTCTAGACGTAGTAAAAAATATGAGCAATGAAAAAATAGTTGGAGGCATGGCTTATGACGCAAGTAATGGCAAACTTCTTTCTATAAAAGCAAAGGCAGTTATCATAGCAGCAGGAGGTTTATCTACTTTATTTTTTCCTAAAACAGATACTATGAGAGGAAATACAGGGGATAGTTATGCTATTGGTATAAGAGCAGGGGCTGCTTTGGTTGATATGGAACAAATACAATTTTTACCTTTTTGTTTGGCCTCACCTCCTTCTTATGAGGGATTATTGGCTGGAGAACCTGCTACTGGAAGTTTTTTAGGCGTTTTAAGAGATAAATATAATAAGGTAATATTAGATAGTGTTTATTTAAGAACAAGAGCCGAATGTTCTGAGGCTATAATGAGAGCTGTAGCAGATGGAAGGGGAAGCCCAAATGGAGGAGCATTTCTAGATATGACAGCAAATAAAAAAGCTAAAAGATCNGGTAAGTTTTTCATGGAATATCTTAAATCTGCTTTACCATCAGCTTATGATAATGCGAGACAGGCACTAGGAAAAGAAGCAGGGAAAGCTGAGGTTCCTTGGGAAGTTAGGCCTAGTGCACATTATATGATGGGAGGTATAAAAGTTGATGAATTTGGAAGAGCCTTATCTTATAACAAAGATTCCAACAAAACAAAAAAAATAAAAGGTTTTTATGCTGCAGGACAAGCAATGGGTGGATTATTTGGTTCAAATAGATTGGGATCTACATCTTTGACTGAAGTAGCAGTTTTTGGATACAGAGCAGGAAAAGATGCAGCTGAATATGTTAAGCAAAATAAAAAAAAAAATAGATGATACTCATTTTGAAAAACATCATAAAAACTTTTTTCAACTATTCAATAGTAATGGAAAATTCAAAGCATATAATCTAAAAATAGATTTGCAAAGAAAGTCGTGGAAATATATTGGTGCAGCTAGAAAAAAGAAAGATTTATGTGCAATGCAAAGTTATCTAGATGACTTAGATGAAAAAGTTAAAGATATTTTGGTTAAACCTAATATGTCTTGGAACCAGCAACTTTTGGAAAAAATTGAACTTCAGAATATGATTTTGTCTGCCAAAGCCGTAACTTTGGCTTCATTAAATAGAGATTTTAGCCTAGGAGGACATGTTAGGTTAGATGAAAAAAGAAAAAGAATATTTTCTAAACCTTTTTCGACATTAATCTTAATGGATTCGTCAAATAAATTAAAATTAGNAAAAATTNAAAGAGAAAGAACAAATTTTATAACTTTTTTAAAATATAAGATTAATGAGTTATATAGACTTTATAATGCAAAGTTTATAAGAATTCTTCCTGATTTTATAAAGGACAGAATTATAGAAAATAAATACAAAAAAATTCTTGGCTCTAAAGCTAAATCAATTGAAATTCAAGCTGGCAGTTTAGAAGCAGCTCCTGCAGAAATAAATAGGTGAAGAATGGACTCTGACAAACTTAAAGTCCGTATACAACTTTTTAGAGAAAAAAAGTCTTTTGAGGTAGAATATATTTATAAAAAGAAATCTCTAGACGAAAGACCTATGGTTTTAGATGTTCTATTACAGGCTCAAGAGGAAAAAATAGATGACTTATCATTTAGATATGGCTGTAGAGCTAGAAACTGTGGAGTATGTACTGTTGATATAAATGGAAAGCCAAGATTGGCTTGTAGGGCTAGAGTAAAAGATGATGATTTAATAAGTCCTATAAGCACTCTTCCTGTAATAAAAGACCTGATTGTTAAAAGAGATGGAATACCAAGACAAATGATAGGTTACAACAAAATACCTTTTAAAAATAATCTAAATGTGGAGGCAGAACGGTCTTATCATAATTTAACCGCTTGTATAGAATGTTATGCTTGCTTAGACGGTTGTCCTTTGCATAAGAAAAATAATCTAGAGATTAAAAATAATAATGCATATTCATATGGAAACCCTTTTTCTTTTTTGAAATTACAACGTTTATATATAGACCCGCTTACTCCAGAGGAAGAAAAAAAAGGAATAATAGAAAAAGCAAAAAACCTAGGGTTGGAGACATATAAAAAAGAATATAAGAATCTTAATATTAAATGTGGAGTAGGAATTAATCTTAAAGATGAAGTAATTAAACCTTTACTTAGTGCTGCTTTTGGTCATCAGAATGAAAAAAAAAACAAATAATAATAAGGTTGCAATAGTAACGGGAGCTGGCTCTGGAATAGGAAAAGCTGTAGCATTAGGGCTAGCTAAAGAAGGTCTCGATGTTTATTTAGCTGGTAGAAAAAAAGAAAAGTTACTTAATACCAAGCAGCAATCAATAAACAAAAAAAATAAAGGTTGTTGTCATGTTTTTAAATGTGATGTATCCAAGGAGCTTGAAGTGAGAAAGCTATTTTTACTTATACAAAAGCAGCATCGAAGACTAGATTTATTATTCAATAATGCAGGAATAGCAATATATTCAAAGGCAATTGATGAAATTAAATTTGAAGATTGGAAAAAAGTTATGGACATAAATATTAATGGGATGTTTCTTTGTGCAAAATATGCTTATCAAATGATGAAAAAACAAAGACCAAAAGGTGGAAGAATTATTAATAATGGTTCTATATCTGCTTTTTCTCCTAGACCTAAGTCATTAGCATATACAACATCAAAACATGCAATTACAGGCCTAACTAAATCTTTGGCTTTAGATGGGAGAGAAGATAAGATTGTGTGTAGTCAAATAGATATTGGTAATGCGTTAACTCCACTGACTAAATCATTTACTAAAGGTGTTTTACAACCAAATGGTAGCAAAAAGATTGAGTCTACAATGAATGTGGAAAATGTAGTTGAGTTAATAGTGTTAATACAAAAACTTCCTTTAAATACAAATATTCTAAATACTACTATTATGGCTAATGATATGCCTTTTATTGGAAGAGGTTAAAATTTTTCTTTATATTTGTTATAACCTTAATTATAAGTAGTAGTAATATTTTTTAAAAAAATAATATAGAATTAGAACTCTTATAGTAATTTATCAAAATATTATAAAGGTTTTTAGAATGAGAGGAAATTTTGAGCGACCCATTTTCAGATATAGATAACGAAGTAAATATAGATAAGTTTAAAAGTCTATTTCATAAATATAAAAGAATTTCATTTATTATAATAACTTTTATTTTGGTAATTTCAGCAACTATATATTATATAGATTACAATAAAAAAGCTAAAGATATTAGGTTGTCTGGATATCTAATTGAAATAATTTCTATAATAAATACTGATGATGAAAGAGCAATTAATGAATTGAAGAAACTATCAAAATTAGGACACAATGGACATGAAATACTATCAAATTTGTTACTATCAAAAATTTATCTAAAAAGGCAAGACTTTGAAGGTGCTATTAGCCATTTATCAAAAATAAAAATAAAGAGTAAAAAACTAGAACCTCTAAATAAACTTAAAAACTATTTTATTTCAGTAGCCTATTTAGGTTTGAACAATCAAAAAGAATTTCAAAAAAACATTAATGAAATGATATCATACGGAGGTTATTGGGGGCTTTTGGGCCATGAGCTAAGAGGCCACTTTCTTTTTGAAAAAGGACAATTTGAAGAAGCGAGAAAAGATTTTAGTAAGATAATGAATGAACAGCTTGCAACACAGTCGTTAAGAGCTAGAGCTCAAGAAATGTTAAACAATATAAATTTTAATTATGAAGGTAATAGCTAATTTAATTTTATATCTACTAGTCGGAATTATTATTTCAGCTTGTGGTACTGGACAATATTTAGGATTTGAAAAAAAAAAGGTTCCTCTTAAAGGTAAAAGAGTTTCAATTTTAAAAGATGTTTCAGAACTTAAAAAAGATAATTTATCTAAAAGTTCAATAAAGTTAAGCATCCCATTGGAATTAAATAATTGGAAACAAAGTTATAATTCTCCTTCACATATAAGTTTAAACTACCTATCTAATAGTAACTTTAATAAATTTAAACGTATAATAAGAGGCAAAGGGGAGGGTTCTAGTGAAAAAATATTAGCACAGCCTGTAATAAGTAATAATAAGTTATTTTTTCTAGATGCTTTAGGAAATGTTTATGCTTTTGATTTGGTTAAAAAAAAATTAGACTGGAAGAAAAATATTATTTTAAGCAATGATAAAGGGCATAATATAGGAGGTGGATTAGCTGTAGATGAAAATTTCTTATTTATAGGTTCTCCGTATGCAGAAATTTTTTGTTTAGAAATTAATACTGGAAAAATAGTTTGGAAAAATAGTACAGTAACTCCAGTAAGAGCAACGCCTACTTTAGTAGATAATAAAGTAATTGTTCTTACACTAGATAATAGAACATTAGTATTTGAAAAAGAGAATGGTTCGGTAATTTGGGAACATCAAGGAATACAAAATACTACTTCTATAATAGGTGAGCCTAAAATAGCAGTTGATGGAAATCTAGTATTGGTACCCTATTCAAATGGAGATATATTCGCTTTAAATTTGATAAATGGTAGGGAGCTTTGGAAGCAAACCTCAGTTAATATAGAGAAGTCAGAAACCTCAAATTCTTTTTCTGACATTAATGCTAATCCAGTAATTTTAAAAAGCATCACAATTATTGCTAGCACTAGTGGAAAAGTTTTTGCAATGAATAAAAAGAATGGAAATTTAGTATGGGAACAATATTTAAACACAACACAAACTCCGCTAGTTAATGGAAATAATATTTTTATCATACACAATAATAAAGAGTTACTAAACCTAGACCTAAAAAATGGAAAAATAAGATGGATTACAGAAATACCCAAAAATTTTTCAGATGAAAAAAATAACCAATGGTTAACTCCCATACTTATAAACAACAAACTAGTAATGGTAGGAGGTGCTAAAAGACTTATAATTTTGGATCCATATACTGGTGAACTTGAACAGGATATTGGATTACCAGGCATACCTACAACATCTCCCATAGTAGTAAAAAAGAAGATTTTTCTTATGTTCAAAAATTCGGAAATCTTTTACATTGACTAAAGTTTTTCCTGAAATTATTTTAGTAGGAAAACCTAACGTAGGAAAGTCTACATTGTTTAACACATTAATTGGAAGAAGAGAGGCAATAGTAGGAGAAGAACATGGTCTTACAAGAGACTTTCAAGAAATAAAATTTAGCATTGATAGTAACAATTTTAAATTACTAGATACAGCCGGTATAGGGTTAAAGAAAGAGAAACTTAATGGTATTTCATACAAGCATACTTTAGAGAAAATAGATGCTGCAGATTTGATATTTTTTTTAATAGATGGAAGTAATGAAATCACAATAGAAGATTATAACTGCGCAAATTTTTTAAGAAAATATAAAAAGAAAGTAGTATTAATTATAAATAAAGTTGAACTTAAAGAATCAAAAAATTATAAAGGCATGGGATATGAGCTAGGATATGGAAATCCTGTAAGTATCACAGCAAAAAGTAAATCAGCAAGATTGATTGCTTATAATGTTATAAAAAGCTTTCTGAAACCAAAAATTTATAATCAAAACAATCTCGCTAATAAAACAAAGGAAAGTGAAGTTGATAAAATTACCATATCTATTTCAGGTAAACCTAATACAGGAAAATCAACATTATTTAATAATATCTACGGAAGCAAAAGAGTAATAGTAAGCCCAGAAGCAGGCACTACTAGAGATTCTGTTAAAGAAGAAGTAAATTTTAAAAATTATATATTTGAGCTAATTGATACTGCTGGTGTTAAAAAAAAAACAAAGACTATAAAAAGTGAGGTAGATAGATCTTCTAATTACTTTTCAAGAAAAGAAATTCGTTATGCTAATGTTGTTATAATAGTTTTCGATGCAAATTTACCATTCACTAATGTAGAACTTAGTTTAGCAAACTATATTATAAATGAGGGAAGAGCTGTACTTTTAGTATTTAATAAATGGGATTTAGTTAAAGAAAAATCAAAAGTGAAAAGGGAAATACTTTCTAAAATAAACTCTTACTTTTTTGATATAAAAGACGTTCCATCTGTATTTATATCTGCGATTAAAAAAAACTGTAAAAATATAATATTAGATTACGTTAGACTAATATATCTAAAATGGAAAATAAAAATTAAAACCTCAGAGTTGAATCAATGGATGCATGCTGAATTTTTAGATCCCAAACCTTATCAAAAATCCTATATATCAACTAAATTTAGATATATTAGCCAAACAAAGACTCGCCCTCCAACTTTTTCCTTATACTGTAATACTAAGAAAAAACTAAA
This sequence comes from Alphaproteobacteria bacterium TMED93, assembly GCA_002171495.2. Lineage (GTDB taxonomy): Bacteria > Pseudomonadota > Alphaproteobacteria > TMED109 > TMED109 > JAYYAX01. Next base: position 8,613 of record NHEU02000061.1, on the reverse strand, counting down.
CCTTTCTAAAATTAGATCATTTAAAAATAGACTAAGAAATAAGTTTGGGTTAGAGGGTATTCCTATAAGGATTAATTTAAAAGTTTCAAAGAATCCTTATAAAAAAATCTAGAATAGATTTTTTTAATTATCGTTAAGCAATGAAAGCTGAGTTGTTAAATTTCCTGAGTCTCTATCTACTAGCTCAGTTGGATACTCACCAGTAAAGCAATGGTCAGTATATTGAGGAGAATTATTATCTCTATTTTCATGCCCCATAGCATTATAAAGACCTTTAATAGACAAAAATTTTAAGGAATTTAAGCCTAGTTTTTCTACCATTTTTTCAATAGAAAAATTTGAAGCAATTAATTCATCTTTTCTTGGAGTATCTATACCATAATAGTCGGGGTATTTAATTGGAGGACTAGATATTCTCATATGAATTTCTGATGCCTTTGCTTCTTTAATCATTTCAATAATTTTTATAGCAGTTGTTCCTCTCACTATAGAGTCATCTACTAATATTACTTTTTTTCCCTTGATTAAGTCTTTATTAGGGTTGTGTTTTAATTTTATACCTAGCTTTCTAATTTTTTGGATAGGCTCAATAAAAGTTCTTCCTACATAATGGTTTCTGATAATTCCAAGTCCAAATGGTACTCCAGACTCTTCAGCATACCCTAAGGCAGCTGGAACACCTGAGTCAGGAACAGGTATTACTATATCTGCCTTTATAGAACTTTCTTTTGCAAGATATTTGCCCATTTCCTTTCTGCATTCGTATACATTTATACCTCCCAAAACACTATCTGGTCTAGCAAAGTATATATATTCAAATATACAGGGTCTGATATTAATATTATTAAAAGGTCTATAAGACTTTATGCCTTCATTATCAATAACTACTATTTCCCCGTTTAATACTTCTCTTTCAAACTTAGCTCCAATTATATCCAGGGCACATGTTTCAGAAGCTATTATTTTAGCATCGCCAAGTGACCCTAAAACTAGAGGCCTTATACCTAAGGGATCCCTTATAGCAATTAGTTTTTTTTTTGTTAATAAACCAAAACTATATGCCCCTTTTATATCATATAAGGCATCAATAATCTTTTTAAGAATTGATTTTTCTTTACTTAATGCAATGAGATGTAAAAAAGTTTCTGTATCAGATGTAGATTGAAAAATTGATCCTTCTTTTACAAGTTTATTTCTTAAATCGATGCCATTTGTTAAGTTTCCATTATGAGCTAATGCTATTCCTCCACCAATTAAGTCTGCAAACAATGGTTGTACATTTTTTAAAAGTGTCTTTCCAGTAGTAGAATATCTTACGTGTCCTAAAGCAGAGTCACCAGGAAGTTTATTTATGACTGAAGTTTTTGTAAAATGATCACTAACTAGGCCTAGACTTAATTGTGTATTAAAATTTTTTCCATCATAAGAAACTATTCCGGCACCTTCTTGACCTCTATGTTGCAATGCATGAAGACCCAATGCAGTTAAAGTAGCTGCATCTTTATGACCAAAAACTCCAAAAACTCCACACTTTTCTCTTAATTTATCAGGTAACATTTAATTTTTATTAATCATTATTTTCAATATTAAATAGTTTATTTAAAGACTCATTATCATTTTTAGAATAGCCTTCTTTTTTTTTATATTTATTTTTATTAAGGTCAGGTTCACCATATTGTTCAGCTTTAAAATCATTAGTATTATGATTAAAGTTTTTAGGAATTTCAATTTCAAATATCTCTTTTAATTGATTCATCGTATTTAAAGGAACTATTTTTAACATTATATTAGATCCATAACTAATTAAATTCAGTGACTTTGACTCTATTAACCAAGAGGGATAACTTTTTTTCCATATAGTTATTACAAGTAAAATATTAATAATACAAAGTAAAATCATTGCCTTTACAAAGCCAAATATAATTCCAAAGTTTTTATCAAAAATTTCCAATGAAGTATTGTTAATTTTTTTAGTTATAATTTTAATTATTATACTAAAACAACTATAAATGAAAAAAAATAATATTGATAGGGATATAATGTCAGATATCAAACCCATTTCTATATATTTTTTAATAAATAAACTTATATTAGGATAAAAGAAAATTGATATATATGCTGAAAAGAAAATAGAAAAAATTGATAAGAATTCTTTTACAAAACCACGTAAATATCCACGTAGCATTGTTACCAATATTAATAACATAACTAAAAAATCAGCATTATTTAAATTATTTATAAAACTCAATTTACCTCTTCACCATTATCAATATATACTCTTTTTACTCTAGTTCCAATTTTACTAGATATTTCATAAGATATTGTATCACAGTTCTTAGCAAATTTTTCTATAGAAACTGAGTTTCCAAATACCTCTACCCAATCGCCAATTTGAAGTTTGTCATAGCTTGAAATGTCTATTGTGCATAGATCCATAGATATATTGCCAATTATAGGAAACTTATAATTTTTATAGTAAACAGTTCCTGAAAAAGATCTTGGCAAACCATCTGCATATCCTATACCCAAGGTAGCAACTACTGATTTTTTTTTTGATTTATACTCAGCTCCATAACCTACATGTTCTCCTCTATTTATTAATCGTATTTGAAGAATTTTTGCTTTAAGGGTTAAAACATTACTTAACCCCCTTTCTTTTACATTTCCCAAATTTAAGCCATATATTAATCCTCCAGGTCTACATAGGTTAAAATGAAATTTTTTTCCTAATAAAACACCGTTAGAGTTAGCGAGGCTAAACTTAAAATTTTTATGATTGTTAATTTTTTTTTTTATGTATAAAAATTTTCTTAACTGCAAATTATTCATTTTTGATAGTTTATTTTCTGAACAAGACAAGTGACTCATTATTAAAGATATATTTAGATTTTGTTTTGCTAAATTTAAAATTTTTTCAGCCTCATTCATATTAAATCCAAGTCGATTCATTCCCGTGTCTATATGAATTGCACAGGATGCTTTAAAGTTAATTTGATTAGAGATTTTTATAAGATCATTTAACTGCTTGATATTGTTAACAACTATATTTATTCTCTTTTTAATAAGAGATAGTGTAGTTCTTTTATTGGTATTCCCATTTAATACATACACATTTAGATTTTTTTTAATTTTAATAGTTTCTAAACCTTCATTAGCTGATGCTACAAAAAATGTCTTACAGCCTTGACTAATTAAAGTAGTGCAAACCTTTTTAAACCCTAGTCCATATGCATTAGCTTTTATAGAAACACCTATTTCAGATTTATTAGCCTTATTTCTTAAAAAATTATAATTTTTTCTTATTCCTTTTAAGTTAATAAAAAGAATTGAACTAGCATTTTCATTGATAGTGTAATAGTTATTTTTTTGAAGGCTGTTGCTTTTCATCTGTATAGTTAGAAAACTTTGTTAATTTAGCATCAAAGTAAAGTTGTAATGAACCGATTGGACCATGCCTCTGTTTAGCAATTATAATATCTGCAAGGTTTTTACATTGTTCTAAATTTTCTTGCCATTTAATGTATCTTTCTGTAAAAGCTACCGAAGTTTCTGTTCCAGATGATTTAGGTTCTGCTCTTTCTTCGTAATACTCTTGTCTATAAATGAACATTACTACATCAGAGTCTTGCTCAATTGTTCCTGACTCTCTAAGATCAGATAATTGAGGCCTTTTGTCTTCTCTTTGTTCAACAGCTCTAGATAATTGAGATAATGCTAATATAGGAACATCTAGTTCTTTGGCTATAGACTTTAAGCCTTGAGTTATTTCAGAGATCTCTAAGACCCTATTTTCAAACTTTCTGGTTCCTCTCATTAATTGAAGATAATCAACAACAATTAAACTAATACCACCATCTAATTTTCTTTTTAGTCTTCTGGCTCTGGTTCTAAGTATTGGAATGGTAATAGCTGGAGTATCATCTATAAAAAGACCACTATTAGAAACAGCTTTACTTATTTTATTTAAAGAAGCAAAGTCTTCCTTTGATAGTTTTCCTCTTCTAATTTTGTCTGAAGATAGTTTAGACTGTTCAGCTAGTATTCTATTAGCAAGTTGCTCAGCAGACATTTCTAATGAAAAAAAAGCAACATTTTGTATTTTATTATCTTTTTTCAAAGAGGAAACTTTGAATGCTATATTTGTAGCTAGCGCAGTTTTCCCCATAGATGGTCTTCCAGCTAAAATTAACAGATCTGATTTATGCAGTCCTCCTAATAAATTATCTAAGTCTAAAAACCCAGATGAAACACCTAGAGATTGTCCCTTATTTAAATGTGCATTTTTTGCACTTTCCATTGCGTAATCTACTGATTCTTTAAACGATATTAATTGATTGCTAGAGGTGTTTTTGTTTTCTGTAAGTTCATATAACTTTGCCTCAGTTTCTTCTATGATATCTAGTGATTTTTTTTCATGTNCNANTCTAGNTNNTNCAAGCTCCAAGTTTTTAGAAAGTTTGATTAATTCTCTTTTATTGTATAGCTCTTTTAAAAGATTAGCATAATCCTTCGTAATGGAATTTCCTAAGGTTCCATCGCATAATTTATTTAGAAATTCCTTCCCTCCTAGTTCTTTAAAAGCTTCATCCTCTGAAAAATAATGCTCTAAGGTTAAAGGGTTTGCTATTTGATCTTTATTTACAAGCTCGCAAATACTCTGAAAGACTCTTCCATATATTGGAACAAAAAAATGAAAATCTGCTAATCCATTTTCTATTAGGTCTAATGCAGAGTTGTCAGATAATAGGCTTCCTAATAATACTTCTTCAGCTTCTTCATCGTGTGGNAGTATATTTATGCTTTGTTCTTGTACTAACTGAATAGGATTTTTATAAGTATTATCATTATTTGACATATTTTTAGTATTTATCACTTTTACTATAAAATAAACTTTATTTTTAAATTATTAAAATTTAAATATTAATAATGTTGTGGATAGATTGATATTCTTCTTAAAAAATAACTGTTTAAGTAATATGGATAACTTCAAACTTTAATCTTTAAATGAAATATAGTAGGAAGTAAAATAAATTATAAAAAATTAAAACAGAATCAACTTATTTTTCAGTTGTTTTTACATTTATAATAATATCTTTGAAAACTTCAGGATGCAAAGTTAATACCCCTGAATATTCTCCAATATTTTTTATTATCTGTTTAATAGTGAAGTCTTTAGCTTTTAAATTTAGTTCAGAATTATTATTTAGCTCATTTATTACATCTCTTGAAGTAACAGAACCNAAAAGAGCTCCTTGTTCGCTTGCTTCTCTATANATNANTACAGAGCTAGGTACTTTAGNAATAAAGTCTTCTGCAACTTTTCTCTTTTCTANATTTACCTTTTGCAATTGCTCTTTTTGTTTTTCAAAAACCTTCTTATTTTCTTCGGTAGCACGTATTGCTATTTTATTAGGAAATAAAAAGTTTCTAGCATATCCTGGCTTGACACTTACGGTTTGACCAATGTCGCCTAATTTATTTACTTTTTCTAATAATATTATTTCCATTATCTGTATTTCCCAACATGAGAAATTAAAGCCAAAGTTCTGGCTTTTTTAATTTCTTTAGATAGCTTTCTTTGTTTATCACTAGAAACAAAACTAATTCTACTAGGAACTATTTTTCCTTTCTCAGAGATATATTTTTCTAATAACCTTACGTTTTTATAATCAATTTCTGGTGCTCCTTTAGCACTTAAAGGGCATGATTTTATTTTTTTTATAAAGAACTGCTTTTTTTTTACTGGTTTTCTATCTTTGGTTTTACTTCTAAACATTAATTAGCGTCCTTTTCTTTAAGGTCAATTTCAGGCACAGCACGTTCTGAATTTTCTTTATCTATTTTTGCTTTCATAATAGGAGTAGGCTCTGTAGGAACTTTAGAAGCTTTAGTGGTAAGAAACCTAATTACATCTTCATTAATTTTAAAATTCCTTTCTAACTCTATAATAGCTTCAGGATCACTATTATGGACTAAAAAGTAATAATAGCCTTTTTTATTATTACTAATTTTATAAGCAAGACTTCTAAGTCCCCAGTTTTCCTTATATTCAATTGAGGACTTTTTAAGCCTCAATAAATTTTCAAACTTTTCTTCAATAGGTTTTAAGTCTTCAGGTCTTATATCCTGCCTAACTACATATACTGTTTCATACAAATTCATAATTAATAAAAAAACTTTATAAAAATTGAAATATAATTAAAATAATTATTGATGCAAGTCTTATTTTTATTTAATTTTATTTGTTTGTGAGTAAATAATGAAAAAAGCTTTTATATTTCCTGGACAAGGCTCTCAGAAAGTAGGAATGGGAAAAGAAATTTATGATAACCATATAGCTGCTAGGGAAGTTTTTGAAGAGGTTAATGATAGTTTATCAAAAAATTTATCTGATATTATTTTTAATGGTCCTCAAGAAACACTAACATTAACTGAAAATGCTCAACCATCAATAATGTGCGTTTCTATGGCCGTAATGAGAGTTTTAGAAGAAGAGTTTAAATTTAATACTAGAGACTATATCAGTTATTTTGCAGGCCACTCTCTTGGAGAATATACAGCCTTAGCTGCCTCTAATAGTATTATTATTTCAGATGCCTCTAAGATACTTTTATTTAGAGGAAAAAGCATGCAGAAATCTTCACCTAGTTGGGCAACTTGTATGGCGGCCTTTATGGGTGCAGATTTAAAAAAAATAGAAGGTATAATTAGTGAAACTTCAAGAAGTAAAGAAATTTGTGATATAGCAAACTATAATACTGAAACTCAAATAGTTATTTCTGGTGACGATGCAGCAATAAATAGGGCAATAGTTTTAGCAAACGAACAAAAAATTAGAACGGTAAAACTTGATGTGAGTGCACCTTTTCATAGTAATTACATGATGGATACAGCAAAAGCTTTACAAGAAGAATTTGCTAAACTTACATTTAAAGCACCAGAAATAAAAGTTATAAGCAATTTTAAAGCACTCCCTTTCACAGATGCAAAAGATATAGAAGAAGGTTTAATAAAGCAAACTTATTCAACAGTAAGGTGGTATGAATCAATTAAATACATGCAAGACTTAAATACTAACTCTTTTTATGAAATTGGCTTTGGTTCTACATTGTGTGGTATAATTAAAAGAATTGATAGAAGTTTACAATTAAATAGTGTTTGTAGTTCAAAAGAAATCGAAACGTTAGCAAAGGAAATTTTATGAATATTAATTTAGAGAAAAAGAATGTTTTAGTTACAGGTGGGTCAGGTGGTATAGGGTCTGAGATTGTTAAAAGTATACATTCTTTAGGGGCAAATATTTTAATTTCAGGTTCAAACGAACAAAAATTAGAAAATTTTTCTAATCAATTTAATCCACCACTGCTAAATTATTCTGCAGACCTTAGTAAAAAAAATGATATAGAAAAGTTAGCAGAAAGAACATTAGAGAAATTTGATAACAAACTAGACATATTAATAAATAATGCAGGAATTACAAAAGATAATTTGACACTTAGAATGAAAGATTCAGAATGGAATGATGTTATTAATTTAAATCTTAACAGTACATTTTATCTGACAAAGTTTTTTTTGAAATACATGATTAAAAATCGCTATGGAAGGATAATTAATATTTCTTCGGTAGTTGGATCTAGTGGTAATTTAGGTCAAGCAAATTATGCAGCTTCAAAGTCGGGAATAGAGGGAATGAGTAGGTCTATGGCACTAGAGGTAGCTAGTAGAAATATTACTATTAATTGTGTAGCTCCAGGATTTATTGAAACGGAAATGACCAAAAATATACTATCTAAAAATGAAGAAACTTTAATAAAAAATATTCCTATGGGTAGGATAGGATTGCCAGATGAAGTTGCAAGCTTAGTATCCTTTCTCGCAAGCGATGCAGCAGGCTATATAACTGGACAAACAATACATATTAATGGCGGGCTGTATATCTAATCTAAATTTTTTTCATAAAGTATTTGAAATATTTTTAAAATAGTATACTAATTTTAATTAATACTAATGAAAGGAAGTACATGAGTGATATTTCAGAAAGAGTTAAAAAAATTGTTATTGAGCATTTGGGTGTAGATGAAGACAAAGTAACAGAAGGAGCATCCTTCATCGATGATTTAGGAGCAGACAGTTTAGATACTGTAGAGTTAGTTATGGCTTTTGAGGAAGAATTTAAATGTGAGATACCTGATGACATTGCAGAAAAAATAATTACGGTTAAAGATGCGGTTAATTTTATAGAAGAAAAGCTTTAGAGGTTTTTTTATGAATCGAGTAGTAGTGACAGGCATAGGGATGGTCACTCCCCTCGCATACAAGACAAATGATACATGGCAAAGGCTAATAGAGGGAAAATCAGGTATTAATAAGATTATGTCTTTTGATACGGATGATTTGAATGTAAAAATAGCAGGACAAATACCATCACCTGATGAAGAATTTGGGTTTAATCCAGATAATCACTTAGAAAAAAAAGACCAAAGAAAAGTAGATGATTTTATAATTTATGCTATAGCAGCTGCAAATCCTGCAATTCCAAGTCTTGAAACTGCTGCTTCTGCTCCTCCAGCTAACATTATATCCGCTTCTCCTGCTTTTATTAATCTAGCAGCA
>NHEU02000030.1 GCA_002171495.2 Alphaproteobacteria bacterium TMED93 | reverse complement strand
CTCCTTCTTATACTTGCCTGTTTAAGGTTTAACTGTTCGTTAAATGAAACTTCTTCTTCATCATTTTCATTTTTTTCATTTTTTGATTTTTTTTTTGTACTTAAATCACTTTCTATTTCTTTATTTATAGTATTTTTTTTTAAGGTACTTTCAATTAGCTTTTCTTTGTCTGAAACTGGTATTTGAAAATAATCAGGATGTATTTCACTAAAAGGTAAAAAACCATGCCTTTCATTTCCATAATCTACGAATGCTGCTCTAAGTGAGGGTTCTACTCTTGATACCTTAGCAAGATAAATATTTCCTTTATGTTGTACTTTTGTAGTACTTTCAAAATCTAATTCCTCTATAATATTTTCTGATAAGACTAAAACCCTTGTTTCCTCTGAATGAGCAGCATCTACTAAAATGCTTTTTTTCATTTTCTATAAAACTCCAATGTAATAAATTCATAAACTTATATAAATTCTAAATTAAAAATTTAGAAATTCCTTTTTGTTTTTGTAAGATAAGTATACTAAATAAATGCTATTTACAAAACATAATATATATTAATATTTATTCTAATGAAATATATATGTAAATATTTACTATCTTTATTAGCTTTTATAATACTTAACAACTCTTATTCTAAGCAGAATATTATTCAAAATATTAGAACCTCTGATAAACCTGATAAACTTACAACTAGAATAGTTCTAGATCTCACTCATAAAACTGCCTATTCGGTATTTATTTTAGATAATAAACCAAGGTTAGTAATTGATTTAGAAGCAACTGAAAGTAGAAAGAGTTTTGATTTAAAAAGTAAATTAATTGAAAAAATTAGAATTAATAATAATGGAAAAGGGGTTATAAGGTTAGTATTTGACCTTAAAGGAAAAGTATTTATAGATAAAAACTTCTACTTAAAAAAAGATGAAAATAATTTATTCAGATTAGTTTTAGATATTAAGCTTTCAAATAAGTTAATAAAGCAAAGCAGCAAAAATAATAATATAAAAATTAAAAAAACTTTTACTATTACACTTGATCCAGGTCATGGAGGATTAGATCCAGGAGCAGTAAGATACAGTTATAGAGAAAAAGATATAACGCTTTTAGCAGCTAAAGAACTTAAAGGCTTGTTAGAAAAAAAAGGTTACAAAGTATTTTTAACAAGAAACAAAGATGAGTTTGTATCCTTAAGAAAAAGAAGAAATATAGCAAAAAAAAATAGCAGTGATTTATTCATATCGATACATGTAGATAGTGTTAAAAAAAAATCAACTAGAGGAACGTCTATTTATACACTTTCAGATAAGGCTTCTGATAAAGTAACAGCAATGTTGGCAGAAAGAGAAAATAAAGTAGACTTAATTGCAGGAATTGATAAAGAAGTAGATAATGAAGTATTTTCGATATTATTGGATTTACAAAGAAGAGATACTAAAAATGCATCTGCATCATTTGCAGAAATATATGTTAATAAAGTTAGAAAAAATGGATATAGGTCATTAAGAAGGCCACATAGGCAGGCAGGCTTTGCAGTATTAAAGTCACCTGATATTCCATCTGTTTTGGTAGAATTAGGCTTCTTATCTAATCCTAAAGATGCTAAATATCTGAGTAATAAAAAATCTAGAGCCAGAGTTTTAAAAGCTCTTTCTGAGGCAATTGTTGATTACGTTAAAACTAGGTCTAAAATTTAATTCGGAGAAGTTCCTAAGGCTGGACCTCCTATTTCAGAGTTATCTGAGTCAATTTCTTTTTTTGGACTAAAATTAATATTTTCTATCTCTTCAAATACTGCTCTGTATGTATCATAATCTCTAGAGTTTTTATGGTTCGCTTCTAAAAGCATTTTTTTTGCTACCGAGTTAAAAGGACAGCCTCTTTTTTCTATGCCATTAATTTTATGCATCCAGTTTCCTGCTATATCAACTTTACAAGAACTTGAATTGCTAACTACTTCAGACATAGTTAATGTTCTAGTATTTACACCGAGCCCACTTAATATATTTACACTTAGCAGGTAGTTAAGATTAGGTATTTCATATAAATTACCGTCTATATCTAATACTAAAGTTCCTATAGAGGATTTTACTGCTTTATAGGTTTTAGGTAAGATAAAAAATAATAGTTTATTTTGTGCATCTAAAATTTTACCTCCAAGTAAAGAAAAACTTAATAATCTTGCCTCAGCAATATCTGTAGTTGCTACAGTTGTATTATCACCAAAGAAAACATTTTTCACCTCTTCTGATAGAAGTTCCATAATAACATTTTGTTGTGTAGCAAAATCATTCATTAAAATATTTATGCCATCATATAAATTGATTGGTTTTGGAGTAACCTGATTTTTTATAAAATTTAGAATAATATTATTATTATTCTTTGATGCTAAAGTAAATGCTTTTAGCATATCCTCATAAGGCAATTCATAGGCTCCTAACAAGGTATCCCCAAAGAAAACTACTTCAGAGCAATCACTTAATACTAACTTTATTTTAGATGTAAACTTTTTAAAAATTTCTAAATCATTCTCATTTAGTGTTGAAAAACTAAGTATATCCATCCTCATTTCTCTGGAGTCTTTTAATTGTTCTGAATAGTGTTTAATTTCTAATTGTTTTAAATCAGCATTAGAAAGCCTAGGCCCCTCATCATTAGTTCCTTGTTTAAAGGGGGTTAATTCTTTTTTTACAAAATCAAGAATTTGTTTATTTGAATTTATTCTACATTTTTTAATAGTTTCTTGAGAAAAAGAGTAATTATTTAAAAGAGCAGAAAATAAAAATAATAATAAAAATTTAGAGAATTTAAGCATATTGATTTGAAGGTAGCATAACAATTTATTATTTCAATATTTCAATTTCTTTGATGGTTTTTCCTGTTTGAAGACTGTAAATTTTAAGTAATATTTTATTTGAAGATTTATAAGATATATAAATATTTTTTTCTGAAACTTTATAATCAAGAAAGTCCATATTTTTTGGAACTTCTATTATAATATTACTATCATTTTTATTTGAGATATTTTTAAATTTTTTATAAAAAGCTAACCCTAAAATTACAATTCCAAAAATAATGAGCATGCCCATTAAAATAACAATAAATTTTAGTAATTTTATATTCATTTGACTTTTCTACTTTTAATTATAATTCTATAATAAATTTATATAGAAAAAAACTCTTATTAAGTTTTATGAGCTAATACCTTTAGGTATAAATAACTTTAGTTTTAAAATGAATTTAACAAAAATAAATAAATTAAAAATAGTTTTTGAGGATGAGGAGTTAATAGTATTAAATAAAGATGCAGGAATTATTACTCATTCAGATATTTCTGTAAATGAATATAGCCTCGTAGATTTATTAAAAGAAAATAACATCACTTTAAGCAAAGGAGAAAATATATATAGACCGGGTGTAGTACATAGATTAGACCGTGAAACCTCAGGAATAATAGTTTTTGCAAAAACAGATAAAGCTTTTATTTCATTAAAAAAACAGTTCTTTTTAAGAGAAGTAGAAAAAGTTTATCATGCATTAGTTTGGGGAGTTCCGAGTCCAATTGCAGGAAAAATTAATATACCTATAACTAGTTATTTAGGAAAAAAAAAAATAAGTTTTTCTCAAAACTCTAAAGAAGCAATAACATTATATAAAACAATTAATACCTATCAGAATAAATTTTCACTCATTGAATGTAAAATTCTTACAGGAAGAACCCATCAAATTAGAGTTCATTTGCTTTCTAAAGGGTGCCCTTTGATAGGTGATAAAGTTTATGCTAGAGGCAGAAATATGAAAGAAAATACCAATAAAAACATAGTAAACTTTATTACTAACTATAGCAGACAAGCATTGCACGCTTTGAAAATTACTTTTTTACATCCTATAGATAATAATATTCTTAAGTTTAATGCAGATAAACCTGAAGACTTTTTAAGATTAGAAGAAGTTTTATTTGAGGATTAATTAAATTTTTGTTAACTTTAATTATGCCAAATATAACATTGCCTAGTATTTCTTCTCAAGGTAGCTTATCAAAATATTTGATAGAAATAAAAAAGTTTCCTATGCTAAAATTAGAAGAAGAGTATACTTTAGCAAAATCATGGAAAGAAAAAAAAGATATTAATTCTGCCCACAAACTAGTAACTTCACATTTAAGGTTAGTAGCAAAAATTGCAATGCAATACAGAGGATATGGTTTACCAATTCCTGACCTTATTTCAGAAGGAAATATTGGATTAATGCAAGCTGTTAAAAGATTTGATCCAGATAAAGGGTTTAGATTAGCAACATATGCAATGTGGTGGATAAAAGCCGCTATTCAAGAGTATATTCTTCATTCATGGTCCTTAGTAAAAATAGGTACTACTGCAGCACAAAAGAAGCTCTTTTTTAATTTACGAAAGATAAAAAATGAACTTAAATTAATAAATGACGGAAATTTAAGGCCTGAGGAGATACAAACAATATCTCAAAGGTTAGATGTGGAGGAGAAAGAGGTAGTTGATATGAACAATCGTATGGCAGGACACGATCACTCTTTAAATGCACCTTTAAAGCAGGATGGTAATTTAGAATGGCAAGATTGGCTAGTAGATAGTGGAACAAGTCAAGAGGAATTATTAGAAGAAAATCAAGAATATAAATTCAGAAAAACAATTCTTATGAACTCATTAACAGTTCTTAACGAAAGAGAAAAATATATATTTAAAGCTCGCAGGCTTAAGGAACCACAAACTACATTAGATGAATTAAGTAAAAATTTCAAAATCAGTAGAGAAAGAGTAAGGCAGATTGAAGTGAAAGCTTTTGAGAAAGTTCAAAATTATATCAAGCATTTAATGAAAGATAAAAACCAAATTAAATTTTTAGAAAAATAAAATATTAATTTTCAAATGGGTTATGGAATAAAATAGTATCCTCTCTTTCAGGACTGGTAGAAAGCAGAGTAACAGGAACACCAATGAATTCTTCTATGAAGGATATATATTTTTTTGCGTTTAATGGTAATTCAGAAAAATCTCTTTTATTTCTTGTCTTTTCTTTCCAACCATCTAACTCAATGTACTCGGTAGAAAGTTGATTTATTTCATCTAAGTCTAAAGGTAAATAGTTATAAGATTTATTATTATATTTGTAAGAAGTACAAACCTTGATTTTATCGAAACTATCTAAAACATCCAATTTAGTTAGTGCTAAACCTTTAAGTCCAGATATTATAACTGATTGTTTTAAAAGTACTAAGTCTAACCAGCCACACCTTCTTTTTCTTCCTGTTACTGTTCCAAACTCATTTCCTAAAGTTCCTAATTGCTCACCTATATTATTGCTTTGTTCTGTAGGAAAAGGTCCTTCACCTACTCTAGTTAAATAAGATTTTGTAATTCCTAAATTAAAACTATTTTTTATCAGTCCTAGTCCAGTACCTATAGAAGCTTGTGCTGAAACTGTATTAGATGACGTAACAAAAGGATAAGTTCCATGGTTTATATCTAACAAAGTTCCTTGTGCTCCTTCAAAGAGTATATTTTTATTTTTATTTTGTAATTCTAAAAGCTCTACCCATATATTTTTAACAAAAGGTTTAATGAATTGAGAATACTCATCAATTTCTGCAACTATGGATAGAACATCAAGCTCTGGTATACCAAGACCTTTTCTTATAGGATTATGATGAGATAAAGCATTTCCTATCTTATCTTTTAATTTATTTTTATTAAATAAATCACATACTCTCAAGGATCTTCTCCCTACATGATCTTCATACGCTGGTCCTATTCCTCTGCCGGTTGTTCCTATCTTTATTCCACTAAGCTTACTTTCTCTAGCTTTATCTAATTCTTGATGATAGGACATAATTAAAGGAGCACCCTGAGATATTGATAGAACTTCTTCAGTAATTTTAATATTTTTTTCCTCTAGACTTTTGATTTCATTATATAGTGCCCTCAGATCAAGAACTACACCATTTCCGATAAAAGATTTTTTTCCTCTAACTACTCCTGAAGGTAATAAGCTTAATTTATAAGTAATTCCATTTACTACCAAAGTATGTCCAGCATTATGACCGCCCTGAAATCTAACTACGGCATCAGCATTATAGGATAACCAATCTACAATTTTTCCTTTTCCCTCATCTCCCCATTGAGATCCAATTACAATAACATTACTCATTAATTTATATTTCCTATTTTTTTTAACTTTCCTTTTGTAGTTAATACATATTTACATTTTAGATTTATTGCTTCTTTAATTGAATTTTTATTGGGAAACAATTCTCTAATATAAATTCTATTACCTTTATAAAATTTTTTTAATAAAGCATCTTTTATATTATACTCAACATATACTTTTTCTCTCTCTTTAAATTTAAAAGAGTTACAAATATTATTAGTCATTAATGTTATTCCTATACCTAATTCATTATTGTCTAATAAATAGTCTCCTCCTATAGCTATAACATTAGAATCATCTTTATTATAAATTTTAAATCCTAGATTTTGATAATTTAAAAAACTATTACCTTCTGATATATCTACAGTAATTATTATATCAGATTCATTTTTTTTAAGATAATCCAGTGTTTTAAAAAATTTTTCTAATACAGTTTTTATTTTTTTAGGTAATTTTGATTTCTTAAAATTACTTTTTGCAGTATTTAAAGAACCTGTGCATTCTATAATACTTTTTAAGTACTTATACTTTTTTGTTTTTATTAGACCACTGTCTTTATTTTGTATTGCATCTCTAATTATTTGACCATCCTTAGTTTTCAGATTAATGTCATCCTCTAAATACCTCATTATGGATGGTACAGAAAAGTCTATTAGAGTATTTTTAATTTTTAAATTGCTAATAATTCTTTTCGTTATTTGAATAATTTCCAATAATCCTTTATTATATGGAGCACCAATTAGTTCAGCGCCAATTTGCTGGTACTGTCTATCTGATTGATATAAATTTTTTGTATTTCTTAATACTTCACCAGAATACATTAACCTTATAGGTCTTTTTACATGACTTAGCTTTGTTGATGCTAGCTTAGCAATTTGTGGTGTAATATCAGGTCTTATAACTAAAATATTTTTTGTAGAAGGTTCCATTAAGATAAAAGGTTCATGGTTAGTATTTTGAAGTTTTTGGTTAGAAGAAGAACTAATTTTAGTATTTTCATATTCTAGAAGAGGAGTTTTCACTAGTAAATAACCATTCTTGTTTAGCATATCTAATATTTTTCTAGATGCAAATTCCTCTTTTTCTGCATGGTTTGGAAGTAGGACTTTAAAACCCTCTGGTAGTAATTCACTGTTATTGTTCTTATTCATTTAATTTAAAAAGATAGTTTTTTTATACTTTTTACATTAGATATATTTTCTAATTTTTTAATTAACTCAGAATTAATTTTTCCATCTACTTCAATAAGCGATACAGCTTCCCCAGATCCAGTTCTTCCTAAATTAAAAGTTGCTATATTGACTTCAGCATTACCTAACTCAGTACCTAAAGCACCAATGAATCCAGGCTTGTCAGTATTTGAGGTATAAAGCATATTTTTTGATATTTCTGCTTCTATCCTCATTCCATTTATAGAAATAATTCTAGAACTTCCGGCAAATAGCGCACCAGAAAAATTAAACTTTTCTTTTTCTGTAATAAGATTGATTGATATTTCAGAATCATGACTTTCTGTTTGATCTTGAAATGATGTTATAATTTCAATATTTTTTTGTTTAGCTACAACTTCTGCATTTATTAAATTAATACTTTCCATTTTTGTAGACAATATACTGGCAATTAATGAAGAAATTAAAGGTTTTGTATTAATTTTTGAAACTGAGCCTTTAAAAGAAATGTTTATTTTCTTTATGTTGCTTTCAATAATTTGTCCACCAAACTTACCTAAATTTTTACATAATTCTAGATAAGGCTTAAGAATAGGAGCTTCTTCAATATTAATTGGAGATACATTTATAGAATTAACAATTACTTCATTAAGTAAAAAGTCTGAAATTTGTTGTGCAATTTGTATTGCAACATTTTCTTGAGCCTCTTTTGTTGAGGCACCTAAATGAGGAGTTAAAATTAAATTTTCTGACTTAAACAAACTACTATTTTTTGGAGGTTCTTCATCAAAAACATCTAAAGCTGCTCCAGCAATATGAGAGTTATCTAAAAGTTCTAGTAAATCTTCTTCAACAACTAGTCCTCCTCTGGCACAATTAATAATTCTTACACCTTTTTTACATTCTAGCATTGTTTTTTTATTTAAAATTCCTTTGGTTTCACTTGTAAGAGGTGTATGAAGAGTTATAAAGTCAGCTAATTTAAAAATTTCTTTTAATTCTACTTTTTTAGCTCCAATTTTATTTAATTGTTCTTCTGAAACGAAAGGATCATAAACTATAACTTTCATTTTTAATCCTATGCTTCGTTCCGCTACTAAAGCTCCTATATTTCCACAACCTATCATTCCTAAAACTTTACAAAACAACTCTGTTCCCATAAACTTTGATTTTTCCCACTTTCCTAATTTAGTGGATTGGTCAGCTTGCGAAATATTTCTTGCTAGTGACATCATTAAGCTAAGTGTATGTTCTGCTGTAGTTATTGAGTTACCGTAAGGAGTATTCATAACCACTATACCTTTATCAGTTGCAGCGCTGATATCTATATTATCTACTCCTATTCCAGCTCTTCCTAGCACCTTTAAATTACTTCCAGAATTAATTATTTTTTCTGTAATTTTTGTTGCTGATCTTACAACTATTCCATTATAGTTTTTAACAATATCAATAATTTCATTTTCATTAAGTCCTGTTTTAATATCACAAGCTATATTGTTAGCTAAAAATATTTTTTCAGCCTCTGCACTGAGTTTGTCTGCTATCAATATTTTATTCATTTTTTATTTCTCTTTTTTAATATATTCATGATAACCCCATTCTAACCAATCTAATAGAATATCTATATCTTTATAATTTACAGTAGCACCACCCCAAACTCTTATTCCTACTGGGGCGTCCCTGTAAGAGCTAATATCATGTGCTATATTGTTTTCTTCTAAGTATTTTAAAAGTTCTGATAAATTATTTTTTAAAATATCTTGATTAATTGTTTCTGGTAAAGCTGATTTTACTTTTAGACATATTGAAGTGCATGACCTTGTCTTTTGTTCTTTAGCTAAAAAATCTAACCATGAAGATTCTTTGATTTTTTTTTCTACTATAGAAAGATTTTTATTGCTAAATTCAATAGTCTTTTTTAAACCTCCTATTTTTTGAACCCATTTTAAAGAGTCTAATACATCCTCAATACATAGCATAGATGGAGTATTTATTGTATTTCCTAAAAATAGTTTTTTATTAACAGATGACTTATTCATTAATTGAAATATTTTAGGAATTGGTCTTTCTGCTTTAAAAGATTCTAATCTATTCAAAGTTCTAGGGCTAAGAACTATTACTCCATGCTGAGCTTCTCCTCCTAAAACTTTTTGCCAAGAAAAAGTAGTAGCGTCTAATTTATACCAAGGTAGGTCCATAGAGTATACTGCAGATGTAGCATCACATATAGTAAGACCTTTTCTATCATCTTCAATCCAATCACCATTAGGAACGCAAACACCAGAGGTAGTACCATTCCATGTAAAAACAACATCATTATTAAAGTCTACTTTACTTAAATCTACAATATCGCCATACTCTGATGTTAAAACTCTAGTATTTTCTATTTTTAACTGATTAACTATATCTTTTACCCAATCATTTCCAAAACTTTCCCAAGCAAGAACATCTACAGATTTTTCTCCTAGCAAATTCCAAAGTAACATTTCTATTGCACCAGTATCAGATGCGGGAACTATTCCAATATGATAATCAGAAGGAATATCTAAAGTTTCTCGTATAAGTAATATAACTTTATTAATCCTTTCTAAAGCTTTTTTTGACCTATGAGATCTACCTAATATGGCATCTGAAAGTACAGATAAATTCCATCCAGGTCTTTTGGGACAGGGACCAGAAGAAAATAAAGGGTTATTAGGTTTTAAACTAGGTTTAGTGTTCATGATAAAAATTTTATTGATATATATATTATACAATAACTTTGTTAAATTAATCGGTCAAATAATTAGTTAAATAAATTATAAAAATGATTTAATGGATTATGTCCGTTTCCTATAATGTAAGGGTTTTTAATACAATTAATCACATAATTTCTAGCGTTATAAACACTATCATATAGATCTAAACCTTTAAATAAATTACAAGCTATTGCTGAAGCAAGTGTGCATCCTGTACCATGCGTATTGGAAGTTTTTATTTTATCAGACTTAAACGTATAAACTTTTCCATTATTTAGTAATAAATCCACTATCTTTTCTTCTTGTAAATGGCCTCCTTTTACTAGAATATTCTTTACTTTGAAATTGTTAAACATTTCAATATTACTTTGCATATCTTTATTATTTTTTATTGAGGTATTAAGAATTTTCTCAGCCTCAGGTAGGTTAGGGGTAATTAGAAAGCTTTTAGGAAATAAATTATCTATGAGGCTTTTAATGGAATCGTTATGCAATAAACTATGACCTCCTTTTGCAACCATTACAGGATCAAGAATAACTGGTATTTCAGAAAAGTATTTGTTTAAGCAATAACTTATAATTTCTATAGTCTCGTTGTTAGATAGCATTCCTATTTTTATTATTGAAGTTTTAAAATCTTTGCTGATGGTCTTTAGTTGAGACTCAATCATGAAAGCAGGAACATCCATAACCTCATTCACACCTAAAGTATTTTGAGCAGTTATAGCTGTAATTACTGTTGAAGCATAAATATTATGAGCAGAAAAAGTTTTTAGGTCTGCTTGAAGGCCTGCGCCTGCTCCTGAGTCTGAGCCTGCAATAATTAAACAAGAAGGGTTTATCATTTATTGAGTTCTTTCAAAATACTTCTTGTTTTAAGCATTATTTTTTTTGCAAAATTTTTATCTTTTGACTCTATCATTACTCTTATCTTATTTTCTGTTCCTGATTTTCTTAAAATTAGTCTGTTATCTGATTTAAAAGACTTATTTAATTTTAAAATTTTAGGTTTAAGTTTTTTTAGAATTTTTTCAGCCGAAAAATTTTTATTAATAGGAAAGCTTTGTATTATTTGAGGAAAAGGCTTAAAAAGATTTGAAAATGATGATAATTTTTTTTTGCTTTCTTTTAAGGTATATAAAACTTCAAGAGAGGCTAATAAACCATCTCCAGAAGAAGACAAATTGTTGAGTATTATATGACCTGATGGCTCTCCACCAAGAATAAAGTCATTTTCTTTCATTTCCTTGATTATATTTCTATCACCAACATCTGCTCTAATAAAGTTTATATTATTTTTTTTTAGATACTTTTCTAATCCAGAATTACTCATATTAGTACCAACTACAGTATTATTTTTAAGGATATTTTTATCTTTCCACTTAGTTGCAATTATTCCTAAAATTAAATCACCATTTACAATTCTTCCTTTATCATCTACCAAAACACATCTATCTGCATCTCCGTCTAGAGCTATACCTAAATCAGCCTTTGTTCTTTTTACTGTAGATATAAGGTTTTTAGGATTAGTTGAACCACTATTTTTATTTACATTAGTCCCATCAGGAGTAACATTTAATGAAATTACTTCAGCTCCAAGCTCCCATAAAATAGTAGGCCCTACCTTATATGCTGCTCCATTTGCACAATCAATAACAATTTTTAAACCATCTAGTCTAAGTGAGGAGGACATTCTAGATTTCAAGTATTCAATATATCTACCTCCAGCATCATCAATTCTTTGTGCTCGTCCCATATTTTCAGATTTTACTAACGGTAATTTACTATTATCTATTAGTTTTTCTAGTTCTATTTCTTGGTCATCAGATAATTTAGTGCCATCTGGGCAAAATATTTTTATACCATTATCAACATACTCATTATGTGAAGCAGATATCATTACGCCCACATCGCAGCGCATTGATGATACTAATGATGCAACACCTGGAGTCGGCAGTGGGCCAGTAAGATAAACATTCATTCCCATACTTAAAAAACCAGAAGTTAGGGCAGGTTCTATAGTATAATTTGATAGTCTTGTATCTTTTCCTATAAGCACAAAATGCTTGTGTTTTCCTCTTTTAAAAAGCTTAGCAGATGCCATTCCTATTTTAAGTGCTAGATTAGCATTCATTTTTGAAGAGTTAGCTCTCCCTCGTATACCATCTGTTCCAAAATATTTTTTAACTTTATTTTTTTTTACTCTCAACAGTTAGCCTTTTTAAATATATCAATTGCATTCTTGGTACCCTTTACATCATGAACTCTAATAAAACTTGCTCCCTTTAAAAATACATCTACTGCTAAAGCAAGAGAGCTAGGAAGTCTATCTACATGCTCATTTTTAATAAATCTTCCTATAAAGCTTTTTCTTGATAACCCTATCAAAATAGGCAAACCTAAATCAAGAAAAATAGAAAAATATTTTAAAATTTGAAAGTTATGAATATCATTTTTTCCAAATCCTATTCCAGGATCAATAATTATTTTTGATCTATTTAAACCTTTTTCCTCGATTAAACTTATTTTTTTTAAAAAAAAAGAGTATAAGTCTTCTATTACATTTTCGTATTTAGGATTAATTTGCATGGTAGGGGGTGATTCTATGGAATGCATTAAAGCATAGTAACAATTATATTCTTTTATTACAGCTAAAGTGTTTTCATCATAGCGTAACCCTGACACATCATTTATCATTTGAACACCCTCATCTAAAACTATTTTCATAGTTTCAGAGTTTCTTGTATCACAAGATACTTTTATATTATTTTTACAAAGTTCTTTAATTACAGGAAGTATTCTTGAAACTTCTTCTTTTTGAGGCACTAGAGAAGCTCCAGGTCTAGTAGACTCTCCTCCTATATCAATAATATCAGCACCTTCTTGTATTAAATTGTAAGCTTGTTTTATAGCTTTTTTTGTATCAAAGTATCTACCTCCATCATAAAAGCTATCTTTTGTAACATTTAATATACCCATTAGTTTAGGAGCATTACCTTTAAACAAATCTGGTTTGACATTCTTGGAATAACAGAGGTTTTTGAGTCTTTTATCTAAATTAGAGTATTTTAATTTTAAATTTTTTAATTTTTTATTATTGTCGGGTAAATCTATCTTTTCTAAAAATTTAACTTTTTTTTTGGAGTCCAAAACACATAAATATACTAAACTAAAATTAAGGTTATTATTATATCTAAGTAAAATTTTATTATTTTCTAAATTACTTTTATCAGCTACTTTAATATCGCTAGGCAATAAAAAGTAGTTATTTATCATATTTAAAGTTTAAGATATATTTTTTGCTGTTACTGGAACAGAACCTATTGGTTTTTCTACATCCTTTGGCTTAATTTTCTTTTTATTGTTTTTTTCTTTTAAATTATCTTTATCTTCATCTTCATGAGGTCTCTTGGGTTTCTTCCCCTTTAATAAAAGATCTATATCAGAAGAAGTTAGGGTTTCATATTCAAGTAATCCTTTAGCAATTATATGAAGATCTTTAATATTTGTAGAAATAATTTTTCTAGCACTAGTTTCACCATTAACAACTAGCCTTTTTATTTCAATATCAATAATTTTTGCAGTTTCATCAGATATATTAGTTTGTTGTGATACAGAATGCCCTAAAAAAACTTCCTCTTGATTACTTTCATATCTAAGAGGTCCTAGTTTATCAGAAAAACCAAACTCTTTTACCATTCTTCTAGCTAAATTGGTTGCTTGCTGAATATCGTTTCCTGCTCCTGTAGTGATATTATCTTTTCCGTATATTATTTCTTCAGCGATTCGTCCACCAAAAAGAGAAGATAATTGAGCATTTAGTTCATTAAAAGTATGAGCTAGTTTATCTCTTTCAGGAAGCCACATAGTTACACCTAGTGCTCTACCTCTAGGAATTATTGTAACCTTATGCAGCGGTTCGTGTCCTTTAGCATGAAGCATAACTAGTGCATGACCAGCCTCATGATATGCTGTTTTTTCTTTTTCTTCGTCGGTCATAATCATAGATCTTCTTTCAGATCCCATCATAACTTTATCTTTAGATTGTTCAAATTCATTCATAGAAACATTCTTTTTTCCTTTTCTTGCAGCCAAAAGTGCAGCTTCATTAACAATATTAGCTAAATCTGCACCAGAAAAACCCGGTGTGCCTCTGGCTATCACTCTTGCATTCACATCTGGAGCAAGAGGTACCTTTTTCATATGAACCTTAAGTATTTTTTCTCTTCCTAAGATATCAGGGTTTGGAACAACTACTTGTCTATCAAATCTTCCAGGCCTTAATAAAGCTGGATCTAATACATCGGGACGATTTGTTGCTGCAATTAGAATTACACCTTCATTAGTCTCAAATCCATCCATTTCAACTAGAAGCTGATTAAGTGTCTGTTCTCTTTCATCATTTCCACCTCCAAGACCAGCTCCTCTATGTCTTCCTACTGCATCAATCTCATCTACAAAAATAATACAAGGTGCATTTTTCTTTCCTTGCTCAAACATATCTCTAACTCTAGAAGCTCCAACGCCAACAAACATTTCTACAAAATCAGAACCTGAAATTGTAAAAAATGGTACGTTTGCTTCACCTGCCACTGCTCTTGCTATTAAAGTTTTCCCTGTTCCTGGAGGACCAACTAATAACACTCCTTTAGGTATTTTTCCTCCTAATCTCTGAAATTTAATAGGGCTTTTCAAATACTCTACAACTTCTTCCAATTCTTCTTTTGCTTCATCTACTCCAGCCACATCTTTAAAAGTTACCCTACCTTGTTTTTCAGTTAGTAATTTTGCTTTTGATTTACCAAAACCTAATGCTCCTCCTCTTCCTCCTTGCATTTGTCTCATAAAAAAAATCCAAATTCCTATAAATAAAAGCATAGGCAACCAGTTTAGAAATAATCCTAATAAAGGCGAGACAGGTTCTTCTTCGGGAGCTGCATTAATCACAATATTATGTTCAGAAAGTTTTTCAACAAGATTAGGATCATTAGGAGGGGTATAAGTAGAAAATTTAGAACCATCATCTAAATGACCAACAATGTTTCTACCAACCATAGAGACATCATTAATTTTATCACTTTCTACTAGTTTAAGAAACTCAGAATATGGGATTTTGGAAGACTTTTCAGGCTTTTTTCCACCTTCAAACATATTAAATAGTAGCACCAGAACTAAAGCTACTATTACCCATACGGCAAAATTTTTTCCAGAGTTATTCAAACTAATCTCCTTTTTTATATTTTAGTTATAAATGTTATAATAATCAATGATTTCTAAACTAACCAATTTTTTAATATTTTTATTATTATATATATTAAGATGGGGTATGTATATCAAACCTTCAAGTGTTTTGATTACTGGCAAAGTTTTTTTTATAACAAAAGGTATTTTTTTTATAATACTTTTTTTTGAATTATAAAACTCTAAAAAAGATTTATTTTCTAGCTCTTTACCAAATGAAGTAACGTAAATATTATAATTTCTTGATAAATTAGTTATTAAAAACTTCTTATCCCAAATAGCTTTTTTTCCTTGTGAAATACTTAGTTTCAGGTCCTTTATATGATTAAACTCTCTTAAAATAAAAATATGAGTCTTATGATTAATAAGTAAACATCCCCCTGCAGATATCGTAGAAAGCTTTTCCTCTAGTATCGTTTTTGATAATCTTAATAAAGTCCTACTTCTCAACGGGTAAGTATTATTTCCTAAATTCATTATAATTATGTTTAGAATTTTTATATTTAAAAACTCTGGTAATTTTAAAAAATTTATTCTGTTTATAAGAAAATATCCTTCTTTTTCAAACTTTATATTATCTAAATTAAATTTGTTTGTGATATTGTCACTGTATTTTTTCAATCTGCAAAATAAATCTACTGATTTAGAAAACTTATATTTTAAATTTTTATTCTTCTCTAAAAGAAACCGAATTTTTGTTCTTATGTAATTGCTATTTTTATTTGTTGGATCTTCAAAAAATCTTATTTTATTTAATTTAGCATAGGAGTACATCTCTAGTTTGCTAGTTTGTAAAAAAGGCCTTATTAGATTAAGATTAAATAATTTTCGACTAGCAGTCATTGGGCATAACCCGTCTAATCTGCTATTTTTTAATATCCTAATACAAAAGGTTTCTATCAAATCATCTAGATGATGTCCTAGAAGTAAAGTGTTAATATTTTGTCTTTTACAAAAATTTGAAATTGCTTGATATCTTGCAATTCTAGCATTTTCCAATATGTTTTTCTTTGCAGGCTGACTCCATTTTAAAGTTTTATGTTCCCATCCGAGTTTTTTGCTTATTGTCTTAACATACTTTACTTCTATTAGTGATTCTTTTCTCAAATTATGATTATAAGATATTACGTAAAGTTTTTTTTTATATTTTTTTGCCCATTTATCGCTTATATGTAAAAGACTCATACTATCAACTCCAGATGACACCGCTACTGCAATAGTTGAAGCATTTTTTATGCAAGTAAGAGAATTTAGAAAATCCGAAAAATTCTCAATAGTTAAAAGCTTATTGGTACTAGCATTTAGCACGGACTTTATAATCTTTTACCCTGCCTTTTATTCTTTTTGGCGCATCAGGGAATTCTGCATCAAGTTTGGAAAAAGATGCGCAAGCATCTTCGTTTTTTCCAAGGTTAATAAAAGTTAATGCTAACTTAAAAAGCTGGTCCAAAGCTTTATTACCTTTAGGAAATTGTTGATATCCTTTAGCAAAGCTAATGGCAGCTTTTTGAAACTCTTTTTGAACATAAAAAGTTTCACCTAACCAATAGTAGGCATTTGAAGCTAGAGGATCTTTGGGGTTTTCTCCAATAAATATATTAAAAAACTTTTCAGCGTCTAAGAAGTTTTCTTGTATAAGCATATTGTAAGCATGCTTATATATGTCCGAAGGATTTTTAGAAAGATTTGCTAATTGTTGCTTTGTAGCTGGGTCAGGTTTTTTAACATCAATAGAATTATCTTCTTTAATATCATTTTCAACTTTTAATACTTCATTCTGTATATTGTTGTTGTTTGTTTCATTTTCTTTAATTACACCTAGAACTTGCATGCTAGGATTATCTCTCATATTCGGGTCTTCTGTAGTAACAGTTTCAACGGTTGTTGTATTTTCTCTTTCAAGCCCGTTATAATCTTCATTTTGGGAGTTTTCTTTAATATTTTTATCATTTGCTGTTTTTGTTTTTAAATTGAGTATTTCACTAGAGATTTTTTTTAAGTCAAAAAGAACCTCATCTATTCTTCCATTTAATGTTCTAAATTCTTCCTCAAGGTCTAGTAACCTTTTTTCATGTGATGCGATAGCATCATTTGAAATACTTACTGAACTAGAACTATTTGAATTATTTCTATCTTCTTGAAGTTTTTGAAGGTCATTCTCCATTTTATTTATTTTTTTTATAACATTATCTAAATAATCTTCAGCATTAGATAGTGTTGAGCTAAATTGAATAAATATTAAAAAAAATAAGCAACTACAAAAAAAGATAATTTTTTTTAGCAACAGTAACTCCTTATTAATTTATTATAGTTATAGCAGTTCTATTTTGAGCCCATGATTCTTCATCATTATTTAAAGATTGAGGTCTTTCTTTTCCATAAGATATTACTGAAATTCTACTTTCTTCTATTCCTAGGGATACTAAAAAGTTTTTAACAGAGTAAGCTCTTCTTTCACCTAAGGCCAGATTATACTCTCTTGTTCCTCTTTGATCACAATGACCCTCAATTCTAACAGTAAGATTTTTATTTTTTAATAAGAATCTAGCCTGCCTCTTTAAGGTCTCTACCCCTTCATTTTTAAATCTAGACTCGTCATAATCAAAAAATACTCTATCTCCAACTTCAACTAGCTCTTCGACTAAGACCTCTTGCTTTGTTTTATCTTTAGCATTTATGTTATCAGATACTGAAATTTTTGATCCATTTTCATCATTAGATACAGAACTATCTTCAGTAGTGTTTTCTGAGGTAACATCTGCTCCTGATATAGGAATTTTTTGGTTTTCAGCACATGATACAAATACTGTAATTAATAAAAGAATGATATATTTTTTAAAAAATAACATAATATTATTCTACACAAAATATAAAAAAATTAATACTTAATTGATGGACCCCAATCAGGATCTGATGCTTGATAGGGGGTAACAAGCTCTTTTTCTAAATTTCCTGTAATATCTATAGTAAAAAGTTTAGTTTTGTATTGATTATTTCTATTTTTAATTGTTTTAAAAAATACTAGTGTTCTTCCATTAGGTGACCATGATGGTCCATCTGTTAAATATCCCTCTGATATGAGTCTTTCTCCTGTACCATTTGATTTAATAAGGCCTATAAAGAATTTTTTCCTGTATGACTTAGTAAAAGCAATATAATCACCTCTAGGAGACCATACTGGAGTAGCATAATTTCCATTTCCATAAGTAATTCTTTCTGCCCTGCTAGATTTTTTTTCTATATTTTTTATGTAAAGATTTTGTTTTCCCGCTCTATCAGAGCTAAAGACAATACTTTTTCCATCTGGAGAAAAATAAGGAGACGTATTGATATATTTATTATTTGTAATCTGAAACTTTTGATCGTCCTCTAAGTTTTGTAAAAAAATATTAGACTTTCCTCTGTCTGTTAGAGAAAAAATAATNTTATTTCCATTTGGTGCAAATCTTGGAGCAAAACTCATTCCAGTAAAGTCTCCCAAAATTTTAGTATCTCTGGATTTGATATTCATTATGTAAACACTAGCTTTGTTATTCTTATATTTTAAAAAAACTATGTTTTTCCCGTTGGGAGAAAATCTTGGCGTAAGCACCAATTCTTTTCCATCTGATAGGATTTCGTGATTTTCTCCGTCATAATCCATTATTNCTAATTTTTTTATTTTTTTTTCATCAGTTCCTTCTTCTGCTACATAAACTAGTTTAGNGTCAAAATATCCTTTCTCTCCNGTAATTTTTTGATATATTAAGTTTGANATTATATGAGATAAAATTCNCCAATCAGCTACAGAGACTCCAGAAATATTTTTATTGATAACTAATTTTTCTTGATAAACATCCCATAATTTCAGGTTTACTTTTAAAATATTATTTTCAAGTTCTATTTTTCCACCGACAAGAAAGTTTGCGTCAATTAATCTCCAATCACTAAACAATGGTTGAAAAAAAACTTCATTTTCAGTTTGTAGAAATGACTGATTAGATAATATTTTAAATAAACCTGTATTGCCTAAGTTATTTGATATAATGGTAAATATTTTTGAAGAATAATCCTCAATATTTATATTTTCATAATTAAATTTTGTGATAGCAATAGGTAAAGGTTCAATTTTCCCTTCTGTTACATCTATCTCTACTCCATTTAATAAAGAAAATTTATTGAATGTAAATAAAGATAAAAATATTAAAATAAAAATTTTTTTCATTGCATATTTTCAAAAGGCCTAAAATTTATAGTATTTTTTTTCCATTTATTATAGCTATATTTTTGTATTCCTTCAAATGGAGAAGATTTTTTTATAGCCCTTATAGCAGAGTCTAATAAAGGCTTTAAATATTCATTATCTGCCATCAATTTTTTAACATTAGGAGATTCTACTATAGCATAAACGCTGCCATTAGGGTTAAGATAAATATCTATTTTAATAACAAGATTTTCATAACCCTTTATAGCTGGAGGTCTCGTCCAATTATTGTTTATTTGATTCATAAGAAGATTCATAATAGCCTTTATTTCTTTTTTACTGGTCCTATTGGTTTTATCTGATATTTCTTTTTTAGATAAATTTTTTATTTTATCATCTATATTATTATTATCTAAATCCTCTGATGCAAGGTTTTTAAGCATATCATCAAATTTTTTTGTATTTTTTTTTGGCTTCTCTTTTTTCGTGGTTTTAATATTCTTTGGAATAGGCTTTTTTAAATTTTTTTCACTAATGCTTTTCTTAGGTTTTTTTTCAACTTTCTTTTTTTTTATTTCTTTTTCAACTTTCTTTTTTTTTATTTCTTTTTCAACGTAAGTTACATTAACTNCCTGTGTGAATTTTTTTTCTTTACCAAAGTTTTTAATTTTAAAAAGCACCATTAAAGAAATATGAAATATTAATGAAAGGATGACGAACTTTTTCAAACTTCCTCAATCTTTAGGGTCGGTAATGAGGCTTACGTTTGTAATATTAGAGTCAATTATTTTTTTCATAACTTCCATAAGCTTTTGATAGGATACTACTTTATCAGCCTTTATAAAAATTTTTACTTTAGGATTAGCGTTTTTTATTGCTGTGAGTTTAGACTTTAAGTTTTTTCCAGGAACTTTCTTTTCAGATAAAAAAATTTCATTATTCTTGTTTATAGTTACTATTAAGGGCTCATCACTTTCGGGAATATTAGGAGTGTTTACTTGTGGCAATTCAATTTCAATTCCAGTTTTCATTAAGGGAGCAGTAATCATAAAAATAATTAATAGAACCAACATAACGTCAACAAATGGAGTCACATTAATTTCTGACATTAGTTTTTGTTTTTTTTTTGAATCATATCTTAATCGATGTCTATTCATTTTTTTGATACTTGTCTTGATAATATAGTAGTAAAATCGTTAAGAAAAACTTCTAAGCGGTTTCCATATCTATTAGTATCACTTGAAATTTTATTGAAAAAAATTACTGCAGGAATTGCAGCTAGCAGTCCTAACGCAGTAGCTAACAATGCTTCAGCTATACCTGGAGCAACTATAGCTAAAGATGTATTTTTGGCAGTAGCGATAGATTGAAAACTATTCATAATTCCCCATACTGTACCAAACAGACCAATAAAGGGCGCTGAAGAACCAGTAGTAGCTAAAAAATTTGTATTTTTTTCTAAAGCTTCCATTTCTTTATTAAGAGTAGAGACCATGCTTCTTTCAATTCTTTGTTCTAAAATCTGCAGATCAAGTATATTATGTCCCTTATTTTTTGTATTTAACTCCCACTCTTTGATTCCTGCTAAAAATATTGTTTCCATAGGATGCATTGGATTAATTCCAATATCATCCTTTATTTTTTCAATTTTTATTCCTGACCAAAAGGTATTTTCAAAATTATTCGCAAGCTTGTTTAAAGTTTTTATTCTAGTAATTTTTTCAAAGATGATAGCCCAGCTGAATATTGATAGCATTAGTAGAAGCAACATTACAATTCTTACCACTAAGTCTGCTTGTAAAACTAACCCCCAAATACTAATATCAATATTATCTGCTACTGAAACAGCTTCATTCATGTTATTCCCTTTCTCATTTATTTAGAGTAGCATATATTTGATTATTCATTCTAGCAACTTTTCTATTTTTATCTAAGCAACAAACAGTTACCTCTAATTTTGCAACTAAATTTTTGCTTTTGTAAATTAACTGAGAAAAAATNATTTTTGCTTTATTCAATTTTGAAATTTTAGTTTTAATACATAAATAATCATCTAAACAAGCTATNCTTANATANTCTATATTTATAAGCTTAACTACAAAAATGAGTCCATATTTTTTTTCTATAGTTGATTGATCTAAATTATAGGATCTTAAAAACTCAGTTCTAGCTCGCTCAGCAAAATTTAAATACTTAGAGTGATAAACTATGCCTTCTGCGTCAGTATCCTCATAATAAACTCTTACACTTAAATGATGCTCTTTTTTTAAATCCATAAATTAACTTTAATACTTTGATATCCAGTATAAAACCAATAAAGAAGCTTCAGCAATTCCATCATTAGTTTTTTTATTCCAAATATCATTGTTACCAAATTTTAATCTTGCCAAATCTAAGCTATCTTTTTTAGATGCACCTACTCCTAAATGCTTTTTCCATACNGCAGGAGCTACGTAATCTACTCTTTTTGAAAGTAGATAAGCTAATGTTTCGATAGCGCCAAAGCTTCTGCCAAACTGAAAGCTAGAGGTGACCCCTTGTCTGGGCATTGCATGAACTTTTTCGATTATGGATATATCAATTTTATAACTAATTAAGGACTCATATACTTTTTTTGTATCAACGATTTTTTTTCCATACATGGAGACAACAGGCATTTTTAGAGAATATAAAATTTTAGGAAGTTTATTTTGTTTAGTTTCAATAACACTTATTCCACCACTTATTCCAGGATCTAATCCCATGATTATCATTTTAAATCCTTTTTTTTAATAAACTATTTTAATCACTACTTAGCTCTTTAATAGTTTTTTCAGAAACATTGATATTCGTGTAAATATTTTGAATATCGTCATTCTCCTCTAATGCATCAATAATGTAAAATATTTTTTTTGCTTCTTCTTTATTTATTTCTACAAAATTAACAGCTGTCCATACAAGTTTAGATGTTTTTGGTTCTGTAAATTTTTTTTCAATAGAGTTTCTTAAAGCACCAAAATGATTTGGATCACTCATAATTCTTAGATTATTATCTTCCTCTACTATATCAATAGCTTCATTTTCTATAGCAAACATTATAACTTCATCTTTATTTACTACATTTATATCATAAGTAATTTCTCCTACTTGTTTAAAGTTGAAAGCAACAGACCCTGTTTCTCCTAAATTTCCTCCATTTTTAGTTAATANAGATCTCACCTCTGACGCNGTTCTATTTTTATTGTCTGTAAGTGCTTCAATTATNATTGANATACCACTATTNCCAAAACCTTCATATCTTATTTCATAATAGTTATCAGATGCATCATTTGAGTTTGCTTTTAATATTGCTTTCTTAATCTTATCATTTGGCATATTTTCATTTCTAGCATTAAGGATAGCATTTCTAAGTCTGGGATTNTGTTTAGGATCNTGTAATCCACTTTTAGCAGCAACTGTAATTTCTCTTGCAAGTTTTGCAAATNTTTTTGCTCTTTTTGCGTCTTGAGCACCTTTTCTATGCATTATATTTTTAAATTGAGAATGTCCTGCCATATTTATTTAACTACAAAAGGTTGTTCTGAAGGTACATTATTCTTTAGCACTTTTCCAATAATTATTTGGTCAACATAAGTTGATAATCCACTATCTTTATTAACTTTTATAATGGCTCCACAAATAGCAATATTAGAGTTTGATGAATTAATTCTTTCAAAACTATTATTGATTTCAAATTTTTTAATCCAGGCATGTTTATCGCCTCCGATTACTGAGTCATAATCCCCGCACATTCCAGTATCAGTTTGAAATGCNGTACCTTTAGGCAATAATCTTAAATCAGATGTGGGTACATGAGTATGTGTCCCCAAAACAGCTGTAACCTTGCCATCAACCATGTTTGCAAAGGCTTGTTTTTCAGANGCTGTCTCTCCATGTAAATCAATAAATATAGCATCACAATTATTTTTAAGTTTGAAACTTTCAAGTAATTTTTTTATTTCTGTAAAGGCATTTTTAGATTTTTTCATAAAAAGATTACATAAAATATTTATCACAACAATTTTGTTTCCATTTTTGTCAAAAAAAGATCCAAACCCATTTCCAGGGGCAGCATCAGATTCATTTACAGGCCTTAAGAGTCCTTCTTGTTTTGCTATGTATGGAATTATTTTTTCTTGGTCCCATATATGATTTCCTGAGCTAATTACATTAATCCCAATTTCAAATAGCCTTTCACATAATTCAGGCGTAGTGCCATATCCATTAGCTAGATTTTCACCATTAACTATAACAAAGCTAATATTATATTTTTTAAGAATGGGAGGTAGGTTCTTTTTTAAAAAAGGTACGATTGCTTCTCCTACCAAATCACCTAAAAAAAGAACATTCATTTATTATTATGGTTTATTTTTTTTACAAAATTTTCAGTCACTATTGCGTTAAGTTTTAAGTCATGTTTAGCAAAAGGTAAAGTATTAAAAATTTGCTTAGAATATACATAGCCTATATAAAACTTAGATTTATTTTTATTATAGTAATTATCATAAAATCCAGCTCCATATCCTATTCTATTTCCATTAAAATCTACAGCCAAAGCAGGAGTAATTATTATGCTAGGAGTTAAAGTTGTAGCACTTTTATGTGGCGAATAAAATTTGTATTTAGAAAAATATAATTTCTCATTACTATTCCAAGTTTTAAATATCATTTTTTCATCTACTATAATAGGTAAAGCAATTCTAATGTTTTTTAATGATAAGATTGAAATTAAAGGTCTGGTATCTAATTCATTGTTTATAGGCCAATAACACCCTATTATATCTTTTGGAGTTATTTTAAGAAAGCTAATAATTTTTTTTGATGCATTAAATGATGAATAGTAAATATATGTAGAAGCTTGCTTTCTTATCAAAAAGCTTTTTTTTCTATATTTCTTTTTTAAAAAAGAATAATTATTTTTTTCTTTCACCATTAATTGAGCTTACAACTGATTCTATTTTTTCCGAAGTTTGTTTTAAGATTTCTTCCATTTTATCTTGATTGTCATCTGATTTATCTAGCAAAACTAGTGCTGCTAGTAAAATCATACGAGCTTCCCCTAGTTGTCCTATCTTATTTACTAAAGATTGAACTTCTTGGTTGATTTGAGAAGATAAGGACTTTATTCTATCCTCTTCTCCATCTTTACAAGAAATCCTATAAGTTCTACTGTTTATAATAATGTCTACA
This sequence comes from Alphaproteobacteria bacterium TMED93, assembly GCA_002171495.2. Lineage (GTDB taxonomy): Bacteria > Pseudomonadota > Alphaproteobacteria > TMED109 > TMED109 > JAYYAX01. The sequence continues at coordinate 9,083 of NHEU02000030.1, read as the reverse complement.
TCAGCCATTTTTAGTACTCTTTTTTTTGCTATCTGATATTAATTTTTCTACTTCACTTATGGTCTGATTAATTAATTCGGTGCTTTCTATTTTAATATTTTTATTTTTTTTAATTTCTTCTTCTAATCTTCTTATAGTATCAAGATTTTCTTTAGCATTTTGAACAAGGTTTTTGTTTTTGATTAAAATATCTAAAGATTCATCAATTATTTTTAAGTATTTTGTAATATTTCTCATAATAAAGTTTTGATTAGTTTTATAAATCATATTAAATATAATTGTTTAAGTAACAAAAATAAATAATTATTCTTGTTACTTTTTAACAAAGAAACTATAAATTAGATACTATCTAAAAATTATGAAAATATCTGAAGAAGAAAAAAAAAAATATTACCTTATGGCAAATGCAGTAAGGTTTTTATCTGCAGATGCAGTAGAAAACGCAAAGTCTGGTCACCCAGGAATGCCAATGGGGATGGCTGAAGTAGCAACTGTTTTATTTTCATTGCATTTAAAGTTTTATTCAAAAGATCCCAATTGGAAAAACAGAGACAGGTTTATTCTTTCTGCAGGGCATGGTTCAATGCTAATTTATTCTATTTTATATCTTCTAGGTTACGAAGGAATAACATTAAATGACTTAAAAAACTTTAGAAAAGTTGGTTTCCCTACTGCAGGACATCCTGAGTTTAATGAAATACCAGGAATAGAGACCACCACTGGACCTCTAGGTCAAGGTTTAGGAAACGGCTTAGGTATGGCAATTTCAGAAAAAATAGTAAGAAATAGATTAGGTGAATCTTATTTTAATCATTACACGTATGTCTTAGCTGGGGATGGGTGTTTAATGGAAGGAATAAGTCATGAAGTAGCTTCTTTAGCTGGACACTTATCTTTATCAAACTTGATTGTTTTGTATGATGATAATGAAATATCTATAGATGGTCCTACTTCATTAACAATGTCAGATAAAACGCTAGATAGATTTGCGTCATATGGTTGGCACGTTGAAAGTGTTGATGGTTATGATTTAAATGCTATTAATTCAGCAATAGAAACTGCTAAAAAAGAATCACGTCCATCTTTGATAAGTTGTAAAACTTTAATTGGCTATGGTTCCCCAAACAAACAAGGAACTGCAGGAAGTCATGGAGCTCCATTAGGCCAAGAAGAGATTAAATTAGCAAAAGCTTCCATGCAATGGGAGTATGAGGCTTTTTATGTTCCTGAAGAAATAATAAAATCATGGAGAGAAATTGGTATAAAAAATAAAGATGCATATGAGAATTGGGTTAATACTAAAGAAATTGAGGTTAAAAATTTACTCTTAAAAAAAAATGACTTTGAGGATAAAGTAAAGTTGGCAAGAGAGGAAAGTAATGATTATTTCTTAAATAATTCTAAAGACCTTGCTACGAGAAAATCTAGCGAGATAATCTTGTCTCATTTAATGACAAAAAAACTTAATTTATTAGGAGGTTCTGCAGATCTCACAGGTTCAAATAATACTTATGTAAAGGACATGACGGCTATAAATAAGCAAAATTTTTCAGGAAACTATTTACATTGGGGGGTAAGAGAGCACGGCATGGCAGCTGCTATGAATGGTATTTCCTTGCATGGATTTTTTGTGCCTTATGGAGGAACTTTTCTAGTATTTAGTGATTATTGTAGACCNGCTATAAGGCTTTCAGCTCTTATGAAGCAAAGGGTAATTTATGTATTTACCCATGATTCTATTGGTTTAGGAGAAGATGGCCCAACCCACCAACCAATAGAACATTTATCGTCTTTAAGAACTATCCCTAATTTAAATGTTTTTAGGCCAAGTGATGCAATAGAAACTTCAGAGTGTTGGGAATTAGCATTGCTTAGTAAAAACAAACCTTCAGTTATTGCATTGTCTAGACAAAATCTTCCTTTATTAAGAAATACAAATAATAGTAAAAAAAACCTCAGCTCTTATGGAGCATATGTACTTAATAAATCAGAAAGCTTTGATATTACAATTATAGCTTCAGGTTCAGAAGTAAGTTTAGCCATGAAAGCAAGTAAAGAATTAATTGACCAGAAAATTAATGTTAGAGTAGTTTCTATGCCTAGTATGGAGTTATTTAGTCAGCAAGAAAATAAATATAAGTCTGAAATTTTAGATAAAACCCAAAATATTTTTTTAGAAGCTGGATCTATGCAATCATGGAATAAGTGGATGAAACAGGGTGATATTTTTATAGGATTAGACAATTTTGGAATATCTGGTCCTGGAAAAGATGTGTTTTTACATTTTAATATTTCTGTTGAGAGAATCAAAGAAGAAATAAAGAAAATTGTAAAAAGTAATTGATTAAATAAGGAGATTAAAAATGATTAGTGTTGGTATTAATGGTTTTGGAAGAATTGGAAGACTTGTATTGAGATCTTCTTTAGAAAAAATCGATAGTAATTTTAAAGTAGTAGCTATTAACGACATTGGAGATATTAATCAAAATGCTCATTTATTCAAGTATGACTCTGTACATGGAAAGATAAATAAAAAGATTGAAGTTGAAAAAAATACAATGTCTATTGATGGAAACAAAGTTTCTTTTTATGCAAATAAATCACCAGAACAGATACCATGGGATGAATGTGGTGTAGATATTGTTTTAGAATGTACAGGTTTATTNACTGANTCAGAAAAAGCAAAAGGTCACCTAAAGAAAAATGTTAAGAAAGTATTNATATCNGCACCGTCAAGTAATGCTGACATTACAATAGTCTATGGAGTNAATGATAAATTGCTAAATAATAGTCATAAAATCATCTCTAATGCTTCATGTACTACTAATTGTTTAGCCCCGATAGCCCAGATTATAAACCAAAACTTTGGAATAGATGCAGGGTTTATGACTACAGTACATTCATTTACGTCAGATCAAAAAATACTTGACTCAATTCATTCAGATTTAAGAAGAGCGAGAACAGCTAGTAGTTCTATGATTCCCACTTCTACTGGAGCAGCTAAGGCTGTTGGGTTGGTTCTCCCAGAACTACAAGGTAAGCTTGATGGTACTGCAATCAGAATACCAACTCCAAATGTCTCTATGATTGATTTCACTTTTCAATCTAAAAATAGTTTGACTGTAGAAAGCATTAATGAATCAATCTTTAAAAATTCTTTAGAGTCATTTAAAAATATAATTGATTACAATACTGAACCATTAGTTTCTATTGATTTTAATCACAATGCTGCAAGCTCTATTTTTGACTCTACCCAAACTCAGGTAATNGGAGATAAGTTCGGAAGAGTNTTGTCTTGGTACGATAATGAGTGGGGTTTTTCAAACAGAATGATTGACGTTTGTAATAAGTTAGGAAACTTTTTATGAATCTGAAAACATTAGATGATTTAAACCTTGAAGGAAAAAAAATACTATTAAGATGTGATTTTAATGTACCTTTTGACTTAGAAGGAAAAGTATCAGACAGCACGAAAGTAGAAAGACATAAAGTAACTATTGACGAATTAATCCATAAAGGAGCTAAAGTAATTATAATGTCGCATTTAGGAAGGCCTAAAGGAAAATATAAGGAAAGTTTGTCTCTTGGAAAAGTTTTAAATGTTTTCGCAGAAAAAATTAAAATTTCTCAAGTTACTGTAATGCCTTTTTGTAAACCAGATATATTAAAAAAAGTTGTTAATGATTTAAATAATGGGACAATAACATTTATGGAAAATATGAGATTTCATCCGGAAGAAGAACGAAATGATGAAGACTTTGCTCTGCAATTAGCAAAATGTGGAGACTACTATGTCAATGACGCTTTTTCAGTATCTCATAGAAAACATGTTTCTACATATGGCTTATCAAAATACCTACCAACTTTTGCAGGAAGATATCTAGAACTAGAAATGAGAATGCTCGATAAAATATTTAATAATTTAAACAAACCTGTAATGGCTATAGTAGGGGGTTCAAAAATATCAACCAAAATAATATTATTAAATAACTTACTTAAAAAAGTTGATGTACTTGTTATTGGAGGTGCAATGGCAAATACTTTTTTATCTGCTAAAGGTTATAAAATTGGAAAATCTCTAATAGAAAAAGATAAAGTAATAATAGCTAAAGAAATATTGGAAAAAGCAGAAAAAGAAAACTGCAAACTCATCTTACCTGAAGATGTAGTAGTGGCAAAAAATATTGATGAACCAAATAGTATTGAAAACGTTAATGTAGAAAGTGTAGATAGTGATTTCTCAATTTTTGATATAGGTCAAAGGACAGTAGAAAAAATTAGTAATGAAATGGCAACTTGCAAAACTGTATTTTGGAATGGCCCGCTAGGACTTTATGAAAAAGAACCTTTTGATAGCTCTACTAATGTAATAGGAAGAACTGCTGCAATTTTGACAAAGAGTAATATCATTACCTCAGTTGTAGGAGGTGGAGATACTGTAGCAGCTTTAAATAAAGTAAATTTAACAGGAGGTTTTTCTTTTGTCTCCATAGCGGGAGGAGCATTAGTAGAATGGTTAGAAGGAAAGATNCTTCCTGGGTTGGAGTTTTTACATAAATCATAAAATGGAGTTAGATTATGGCATATACTAATAAAGTTATAGAAATTCTGAAAAATTATGAAAACACAAATGCAGGAATAAAAGCTAACTTAGGAAGAATATTAATGCATGGAGATTTAGGTGGAACTGGTAAGCTAGTTATATTACCAGTAGATCAAGGACATGAACATGGTCCGGACAAATCATTTTTAGTTAATCCTCCAGCCTATGATCCAGAATATCATTATAAATTGGCTATTGAGGCAAAACTATCAGCTTATGCAGCTCCTTATGGGTTTTTAGAAGCTGGATCAGAGACTTTTGCTGGGCAAATACCTACTATTTTAAAAATAAATAGTTCAAATAGTTTAAATGATCAAAAGTATCAATCACTAAACGGAAGCGTAAAAGATGCTCTTAGGTTAGGATGTAGTGCCATTGGATTTACTATTTATCCGGGATCCGAGTATCAGTACGATATGATAGAGGAGTTTAGGGAAATTTCATTTGAAGCATCACAGCATGGACTTCCCTCTGTTTTGTGGTCTTATCCAAGAGGTGGAAATATTTCCAAAGAAGGAGAGACATCATTAGATATTATTAGTTATGCAGCCCATATTGCTGCACAATTAGGAGCACATATCATAAAAGTCAAACCTCCAAGTATAAACATAGAAAATAAAGATTTAAAAAAAACATATGATAATAATAAAGACGATTTAAGTCTCTTAGCTAATAGAATTTCACATATAAAAAAATGCGCATTTAATCACAAAAGAATAGTTGTATTTTCTGGAGGAAATTCCAAAAATACTGATGAATTATTAAACGAAATAAAAGAAATAAATTTAGGAGGAGGGAATGGGTCTATAATAGGAAGAAACACTTTCCAAAGGCCTAAGCAAGAGGCAATAAGTTTGTTAAAGAAAATAATTGAAATTTATAAAAAATAATTATTAGCCTGAGGAAATTATTGAAAACTTTAAAAAACCTAAAATTTACTTAATATCACCAAATAACTTTGAGTTAAAAACTTTTGCTAAAGACTTTTTAGATATAGCTTCTTCTGGACTTGTAAATTTTTTTCAACTCAGGTTAAAAAATTCAAGTGATGAGCAAATAATAAATTTGATAAACTTTATTTTTCCTATTTGTAAAAAGTTTAATATTAAATTTATTCTAAACGATAGGCCTGATCTAGCAAAGATCTTTAACTTAGATGGAGTGCATGTAGGTAAGAAAGACACTAGTATTTTTCTCTGCAGATCATTATTAGGAAGAAAAAAAATAGTTGGAAAAAGCTGCTATAGCTCTACTTCCTTGGCATATAACGCTCAAAAATATGGCGCAGATTATGTAGCATTTGGTTCTTTTTTTAAAACTAAAACCAAAGATGATACAAGCAAGGTTTTTTTTTCTAGCATCCATTCTTGGAATAAATTTAAGAAAATACCTTCCGTTGGCATAGGAGGCATTAACTATAGGAATTTTTCAGTTATAAAAAAATTACAACTCGATTATATAGCTTTATCATCAAGTGTTTGGAATAATAAACTAAATCCTGTAATATCTTTAAAGAAAATCAAAAACTTAATTGACAATTATTAGTTAAACATTAATTATCTTATTATTTGAACTATGAAAGTAAGCGGCAACAATTTAAAGGCTGGAATGATTATAAGCCATAAAGGATCTGACTGGAAAGTAGTATCTACTCAAGCAGTAAAACCAGGAAAAGGTGGCGCTTTTGCACAAGTAGAATTAAAAAATCTAAAAGATAATTCCAAGTTAAATGAGAGGTTTAGAGCCAACGAGGATGTTGATAGGCTATTTGTAGAAAGTAAGGAGTTTCAGTTTTCATACAAAGATGATCAAGGGTTTTATTTCATGGACACTACTAATTTTGAACAAATAAACTTGAGTTCTGATTTAGTAGGAGAATTAGCAATTTTTTTGCAAGATAATATGGTGGTATCAATAGAGTTTGTGGAAGACTCACCTGTTTTATTGAAGTTACCTGAACATATAAAAGAAAAAGTAGTAGAGACGGAGGCGGTTATAAAAGGCCAAACTGCTGCATCTTCGTTTAAACCAGCAATCCTTTCTAATGGATTTAAGATTATGGTTCCAGGACATATTGAAAACAATACTTTTATTATTTTATCATCCACAACCTTCACTTATGTAGAAAAAGCAAAAAATTAAATGCTGTCATCTTCTAATATTCAGATTTTAAGTAATACGATTTTAAAAGCTTCAAAAAATTTAAGAAGAGATTTTGGTGAACTAGAAAAACTTCAAAACTCGCGTAAAAGCCTTATTGACTTTGTAGAAAACTCATATAATAACNCACAAGATTTAATTTNNACTGAACTTAAAAGTGCAAGACCAGATTGGGATTTTTTTTTTAAAAAAAATGAGAGTAGTAAATTAGACTTTACTGACAAAATGAAAGAAAAGTTTTGCTTAATAAAGCCAATATCCGGTATTAGTAACTTTTCAAAGGGTATTAGTTATTTTGCTACATCGGCTATTTATTATAATAAATTTGAACCAGAAGCAGCAGTAATTTATGATCCTATTAAAGATGAGTTATATTATGCTGAAAAAGGAAGAGGTGCTTTTGTAAATAATTCAAGAATAAGATTTTCATCTACTAAAAACTTATCAGATGCTTTATTTGTATTTGATAATAATGATGTATTTATTGAATTTTCAAAAACTAACTTTTTTCACAGCATGAAGTCAGAAATTAGAATATTTGGTTGTAGGTGTTTAGATTTGGCAAACCTTTCTTCAGGAAAAATAGATTGTTATGTAAGTGAGGAAGAATTTGATAAATCCCCTGATCCAGGAATGCTTTTTATAAAAGAGTCAGGCGGTATTGTTTATAAGAAAAAAATCGAGAAAAATATTTCTTTTTACTCAAATCACTATATTACTGAAAGTCTGGAAAATAAATTATGAATTTTTCTAAAAACCTCTTTTTATTNATAATATATAAATTTATATTATTTTNTAATNTTAGNNTTGCCCAAGAGTCATACCTTATTAAAAAAAAAATAAGNAAAGATAAATCTATTATANCTATTGAAAGTGAAAAAAAAAATAAGTCAACTGACATTAAAAAAGANNNNAGTATTAANAAAGATAATAANGTAATAAAAAATAAAGATAAATCTAACAAAAACATAGAAGAGAAANTTGANAAAAGNAAAGATACTTCTTTAACATTCAAAGAGGGAAAACTTCGTATTATTTATAAACCAAACCAGATAAACTTAAGTCAAGAGGATGTAATTAAAATTATTGATATATCTAATAGTCTAAACAAACAAAACGTGCTGACTATAAAATCATATGCATCTAAAAAAGCTAACCAAGGAAGCAGCGAGGCAAGAAGGGTTTCATTGAGTAGAGCTTTAGAAGTTAGAAGCCTTTTTATTGAGAATGAGTTTCCAGTTACTAACATCCTAGTAAAAGCTCTTGGTTCTGAAAAAAATAATGAAGGTTTTACTGACATTATAATTATTGAAGTTAACTAGATATTTTAAATATATATAAAAAACTATTTATAAATACAAAGTTATAGTATCATGTAAAGATGTTATATAATAAATATATAATAAGAATCATTATATTTATTTTCTTTTTGTTAGGTATTACCTTTAGCAATATTAACTACTTAAAAACAGTTTTTCTTTATAATAAAGAACTCAACTCCTCTATCTTGCTATTATTTTTATTAGGAACTTTCTTTTGTTTAAGAAATATATTTCAAATAAAGAAAGAGCAAGAGAGACTCTATAATCTATTAAACGGAAAAATAACTTCACTAAAATTCACTCCTTTACTTCTAAAAGATATATTAGATGAATTAAATAAAAAAGAAGATATGATTTTAGAAGAACGCAAAGCGATCATTCTTTTTGAAAGAATAGCTACTAAAATGGACTTTGATAAAGAGGTTAATAAATATTTAGTTGTTGTTCTCGTTTTTTTAGGACTTTTAGGTACCTTTTGGGGTTTATTAATTACTATAGAAGCTGTAGGAAAAACCATTGGAGAATTAAGTATTGAAGAAGATAATGTCCTATTGACTTTCCTGAGTCTAAAAGAAGCATTAAAAGCTCCGCTTTCTGGTATGGGAACTGCATTCGCAACTTCTCTCTTTGGACTAGCAGCTTCTTTGAGCTTGGGTTTTGTAGACCTTCAACTTACGAAAGCTCAGAATGATTTTTTAATTTATGTAGAAGATACTCTTCATAACCTAAGTAGGAAGAGTACAATTAAGATTAATAAAACAGAGGGTATAAGTGAAGAATATATTGCGGCTATTATAGCAGAAACAGCTGAAGGTATAGCGAACTTACAAAAATTATTAGAAAAAAATGAAAAATCTAGAAAAACATTTGAAGAACTAATAGAAAAGTCTGTAAATACTATATCCAAAATAAATGACGAAATTAATATTAGAAATAATCAGTTTCAAAAAGGTGAAATAATTAGCATAGAACATTTGAGAAATATAGATAACAATATT
>NHEU02000056.1 GCA_002171495.2 Alphaproteobacteria bacterium TMED93 | reverse complement strand
TATTTAAGTGAGATGTTAAAAAGCAAAGACTAAGTAAAACTTTTCTAAATAAGTCGTTATAATTTACATAGAGGAGTTTTTTTATGAAAAAAATAAACAAATATAAATCCAGTAAAATTAGTCAAGATATGGAAAACTTAAATCCATATTCCATTATACATGAATTGCTACAAGGCTTAAATGAGCACCTCTCAGATTCTATAAAATCTATGGATAAAGGTAATTTAAGTAGTGCTAAGGATCTTGCTCAAAAGGCAGAAAAAATAGCTTTTTCTCTTCAAAAATGTTTAGATTTCAAAGAAGGTGGAGAAATTGCTGATAATTTAAATTATTTATATAGACATATAAGATTTGCAACCAAGATATACATTGAAAAAGATAAAGTTGATTTAATGCAAAGTGCTTTGTTCGTTTCAAATGAAATACTAGAAGGTTGGAAAGGTATCTCCTCAAAAGTAGCATAAACTAAAATACTTTTTAAACATTGGTGGCAAAAAGTAATAACATGATAACGTTAACTATGTTATCATGTTTTTNCTNATGCGTAGTCTAGATTTTAGATTTATTCTTCCTATAATTCTTGCGACATTAATAGGAATCATAGTTTCCTTTGCCGTTCAAGGTTTTATATCTTTTGTTAGTTTTTTCCAATCCTATTTGAGGGGTGATAATCATATATTATTAGGGTTGCCAAAACCTTTTCTTATAGTAAGCGGCCCAATTATAGCTGGTGTAATAGTTGCTATAATTTTTAAATTAGCTAACTTGGATAGATGGCATGGCCCTGCAGAAAGTATATTAGCCGCACATGTTANTAGTAAAAGGCCTGATACAGAAGCAGGATTATTATCAACTCTAGCTTCAGCAGTATCTTTAGCAGGAGGTGCTTCTGTAGGACAATATGGACCATTAGTTCATTTTGGAGGTGTTTTAGGTGATTATTTTTCAAAGTTACTAAAGGATCAAACTCCTCCTCATATATTACTTGCTTGTGGAGCAGCTGCTGCAATTTCTTCTGGTTTTGGTGCACCTATAGCTGGATTAGTATTCGCTCATGAGGTTATAGTAAGACATTTTTCTTTAAAGGCTGTTGCTCCTATATTAATCAGTTCAATAGTTGCCCATACTTTTAGTGCTGAGTTTTATGACATGAACCCACTTTTTGAGGCAAATTTAGGAGGAATATCAGAGTTTTATGAAATATTTTTATTGGGTATGTTAGGTATCATTTCTGGTCTAGTAGGTTCTATTTATATGAGAGGCTTAACGGGCCCTTTTAAAATTCCAAAAAGCATACCTGTTTTCTTTTTGCCAATTATAGCGGGAGCAATATGTGGTGTTGTAGGTATTTTTTTACCTGAACTTTTAGGTTTAGGTACAGATACAATTAGGTCACTAATTGAGGATCCCAGTTATACAGGTTATTTAGTTCTACTTTTGATAGGAAAACTTTTTTTAACAGTGATTTGCATTAGATTAGGGTTGTTTGGAGGAATTTTTTCTCCAGCATTATTTATAGGAGTATGCACAGGAAGTATTTTTGCGCTTTTATCAGGAAATTTTGTAGAAATTAATCATTCTTTGTTTGCTNTAGCGGGGTTAGCTGCAGTTNCTAGTACGGTGATAGGNGGGCCCATAGCTACTTTACTGATAGTATTTGAATTAACTTCAGATTACAATGTGGCCTTAGGAGCAGGAATAAGTATATGTTTTGCAAACTTAATTTCATCTAAAGTTTTTGGTCATTCAGCATTTGATCAAATATTATTAAACAGAAAGATTGATATTCATCAAGGTAGAGACAAATTACACTTAGCATCGATAAAAATTATTGAAATATTAAACAAAAATTATACTAGGTTAGTGCCAGAACATAGTGTCAAAGAAATGATAGATATTCTAGCAAGCTCTGATGTAAGTGAAGGCTATATATTAGATTCTAAAGGTAAATTATTAGGAAAAGTAAGTCTTCCCGAGTTGTTAAAGCTTAAAAAAGAAGATGATAGTATAAATATTATTAATTATAAAAAGTTTTTATTTTTAGATAGTTCTGATACTGTTTTACAGACTATAGATAAAGTTAAAGACTTTGTTGGAGAGTCAATACCAATAACTGATAATAAGGGGTATATGCTAGGAATTATAAGTGAAAGTGATTTATTTAATGCTCTTTTGATAGCTGAAAAAGAGAGAAATGAAGAAGAATTAAGCTAAATATTATAGTTTTTTAATCCAACTTTCGTCATAGTTAAAAGCTTTATCATCAATTAAAATATCAAAACTTGGTTTTCCCATAAAAAGCTCGTGAAAACTTAATCCCCATGATTTTAGCTGCTGGAANGTTTCTTGATAACCAAGATGGTTTGCTTTTTCGGTGTTGTTATTGGTTCGTCCCATATATCTTGCAGTATAAATTATTACCCTATTACCATTATCATAGAGCTTATTAATTTTTTTTATAGCATTTTTATTAGGTTTAGACTTAGGATAATTACCATCTATTGTATTACAAATCACTCCATCAATATCGAAAGCATACGTTTTAATTTTTTTTTTAAGCAAGGATATTAACTTGAAGCTTAATTTTAGGCAAACTAATTTCTAACTTAGATATCATGTCATATTTAGTTTTAGCTTCATTATATATATATACAGGAGCAAATAGGTTTTTAGATTTAAGATATTGCTCTGTATTATCTCCATTGCTNAATGAAAAACTTTTAGTATATAAGTTTCTTAGATTTTCTTTTGAAACAAANTCTTTAGATCTTATGCTATCTGAAACAGGATCTACCTTTCTATAGTTGTTTATTGGCATACCATTTGCAGTATCAACTTTAGAAAAAGGATTAACTTTATTAAAACTTTGTAATGATGATAAACTTTCAATCATAATATTATTTATAACAAATGTACGGAAATAAATCAAAAAATTTAGAACAATATCAAAAATCAGAGGGCTCTTTTAATACTGTAAAGACTGGAAATCAAGTAATTTTTGGGATTTTGAAAGAATTAGAAAGNTCNATGAATATAGTTGCTAAGAGTATAGAAAAAACTAAACAATGGAAACCAAAGGAAAAAGACCTTGATTTAAAGAATAAACACTTTACTAAGTCTTTAACTGCAATTTATGCGTTACAAACATCATTAAACTTTGATAGTAATAACAGTATAGCAATAAATTTATTTCAAATTTATGAGTACTGTAGACAGCAATTAATTAAAGGATATTCTAAAAAGGTCGTTAATGATATTATGAAAGCTGCTAATGCTATTAAAAATATACTTACATCTTTTGAACAGGGTTTAAAAAATGCATAATTATACTAACCATAATAGAGATATTGATAACTGTTTTGATAAATTAGAACAATTATCTTCAAAAATTGCTGAAAGTATTACAATAGGAAACTTTGGTGAAGTAACAAAATTAGATTTAGCTAGAAAAGTTATTTTACAAAAAATATCAAAAGATGCCGCTAATTTAAATAATAATAATAGAAATAGGCTTAAGTTAGTATGGGTAAACAATTGTGAACTTATAGAGAAAACAGAAACTTTAATTTCAAACAGACAGCAGAATTTTAATAAAACAAGAAAGACACTTAAAGCATATTCAAAAAATAATTAATTAATTTGTAGCTTTTTCATTTTTTCTATCAAAGTAGTTCTATTAATTTTTAATAAGTCTGAAGCTTTTGATACTACACCATCTGATTTTTTTAATGCTGATTCAATAAGCACTACCTCTACATCTCTTAAATAAACTCTAAGATCTATATTTTCAAAAAAGTCAAACCAGTCAGCATAATGTTTAGGATGAGGCAAAGGAGAGGGGCTTTTTTTAANTTCAGTTAAACTNTTATTATTTTNAGTNGGTTCTAATTNTTGGGTAGCATCCCATAATGCTTCCTGTTCTTCCTTAGATGTAGGAGCCTTTAATCTTATTAGGTTTTCTAAAACATGATTTTTTTCAATTTTTCTTCCAGAAAANAAAATATATGATCTCTCTAATACATTTTTTAGTTCTCTAATATTGCCAGGCCACAAATGCCTTTTAAGAACATCAATTGCATCACTAGAGAATTCTGGGGGATCGTCTTTATTTTTTATTAGTTTATTGAGCATATAATCCATAATTATAGGAATATCATCATTTCTNTCAGACAATGTTGGGACATTTATAGGAAAGACATTTATCCTATAATATAAGTCAGCTCTAAAAGTNCCNTCTGATACNTTTTTTTCTAGGTCTTGATGAGTGGCACATACCATTCTTAAATCAAGAGGTATTTCTTTTCCTCCGCCCACTTTTTGTATAGATTTGTTTTCTAACGCTCTTAATAACTTTGCTTGCAAAGAAAGAGAAATATCTCCTATTTCATCTAAAAATAAAGTACCTCCAGAAGATAGCTCAAATCTTCCTGTTCTTGATTTTTCAGCTCCTGTAAATGCGCCTTTTTCATGACCAAACAGTTCACTTTCTAATAATTCGGCAGGAATAGCTGCACAATTTACTGGTATAAATGCACCATTTCTCTTTGATGATTTATGTAAGGCCTGGGCCACTAACTCTTTTCCTGTACCTGTGTCTCCTAAAACTAATACAGTGCTTTCAGATGGTGCTACTTTTTCAATTAAAAACTTTAGTTCTAAAACCTTTTTACTATTACCTATTATAATATTATCTATATCTCTATTTTTNGTCAAAATATTGAACCAGTTATTTAAATTTACTGACAATTTTATGACACTAATTTTTAAAATGCTATAAAAATATTATTTATAGCCTGAAATAACCGATTTAAAATATTTTTTTGTTTTTTTTTAATTTTGGCAAAGTTTTTGCGTTTCTTCTTTTAAATGGAGGAAATATGTCAAAGGTNAGTATAATAAGTTTAGGAATTAAAGAATTAGAGATTTTTAAAAGTAAATTAATAGAAAGAGATGCAGAGGTCGATGTATTTGATAGCTTGGAGGACCTTTGTAATAATGGGACTTCAACATTAATTTGTCANAGTGATGCATTAAACAAGAGTGATAATGACTCAAAAAGCTTATTAAGTTTAGCAAGAAGTTTTAAAATAAAAAAAATTATTGAAATAGAGGGCTATAAAGATACTTTTTCTTTAAAGAGCGAATTGGGCAATTCCTTTATTAAAATTAATTTAATACCTGATGATAAATATAGTTCGGAAGTTTTGATAAGTTATGCATTAGATGATGAAAAATTTATAACTGGAAGCAAAGAGTCATTAATNCTTAAAACACTTTCTAAAAAAGTTGCTAGTACTGATGTTACAGTTTTTATAAATGGTCCTACAGGAACAGGAAAAGAAGTTGTAGCCAATTATATTCATGATCAATCTACTAGAAGAGATAATCCTTTTATTGCAGTTAATTGTGCAGCAATACCAGAAAATATGCTTGAAGCTATTTTATTTGGACATGAAAAAGGTTCTTTCACTGGAGCATCTCATTCNAATAAAGGAATTTTTAGAGCNGCAGATAAAGGTACTCTTCTACTAGATGAAATTTCAGAAATGCCATTAAGCTTACAGGCAAAACTATTANGNGTTTTACAAGAAAAAAAAGTAACTCCTGTAGGAGGAAATAGAGAAATAGAAATAGATGTAAGAATTATTGCAACTACTAATAGAAATATGGCTGAGGAAGTAAAAAATAATAAATTTAGAGAAGATCTTTATTATAGATTAAATGTTTTTCCTATTAAAACTTTTGGATTGAGTNAAAGAATTGAAGACATAATNCCAATAGTGGTNTCAATAATAAAGAAGCATAATGATGAAAGNAAANATTTTCCTTACTTATCACAGAAAGCACAAGATGTTTTAANAAAGCACAGATGGTCTGGAAATGTAAGAGAACTTGAAAACGTAATATTAAGGTCAATAGTACTTTCAAACTCAGTCAATATTAACTCTGAACATATATTGGTTGATGATAGTGTTCAAAACCATAATGAATATTATCAACAATTGGAAGATAAAATTTTTGCTTTAGGTAACTAGGAGGTTTTTATGAACAAGGTAAATAATGTGGGACTAAATTTAATAAATAGAACTATTGAAAGCAATCAAAAAGAAGGTTTAAGTTCTCAAAAAGATATTCTTTTAGAACAAAACTCAGTACTAAAAAAAAGCAACTTATTAAATGAACCAAATTTCTTAAATAATGTAAGTGATGCTCTAAATAATGTAGCAAAAACTCAAAATGAGGCTGCAGAAATAACAAAAAATTACGAATTAGGAAAAGAACAAGATTTAACTAAGGTGATAGTAAATCAACAAATATCAAAGTTAGCTTTTCAAATTACTTTAAACGTAAGAAATAAAGTTTTAAGTGCTTACAAAGATATTATGAATATGCCTGTTTAAAAAATTATTAAAGGAGACTAAATAAATGGCTGATACCGCAATTTCAAACGTAGATGAAAATAAAGGTAATTTAATTACCAAAACAAGTTCATACATAACAAACATTAGAAGGTTGTTAAATGAGCCTGCAGCAAAAAGGGCACTTCCTACAGTATTAGCCTTATTGATTGCATTTGTAGGAATTTTAATTTTCATTACAATGAGAGAACCAGCAAAGACAACATTATTTTCTTCACTTACAGAGGGAGATAAAGCCAAAGTTGTTGAAGCTTTAAGACAAAAGGGAATTGATGTATCTCTTGATACTGCAACAGGCGAGGTGCTTGTTCCTAGCACGGATTATTATCAATCTAAAATGTTATTAGCAGCTGAGGGTTTACCAGAGTCATTGCCTAGTGGATATGATAATTTAAGTGATTTGCCTATGGGGACAAGTAGGTCTGTAGAGGCAGTAAAAATTAGGCAAAGTCAAGAAAGTGAATTGGCGAGGTCAATTAATGAAATTTCTGGCATTTTAGGAGCTAGAGTTCACTTAGCAATTCCAGATAAATCAGTTTTTGTAAGGGATAGAAGCAAGCCTACTGCATCTATATTTGTGAAACTTGGTGCTGGAAGAAGTTTAGGCGAAAATCAAGTAAGAGCAATAGTACATTTAGTATCTTCTTCTGTTCCTAGTTTGCCATCAGAAAATGTTACAGTTGTAGATCAACATGGAAACTTATTATCAAGACCTACTAATGATCCAACTTCAGCATTATCTAATAGACAATTAGAATATACAATGAAATTAGAACAAGTTTACAGACAAAGAGTTATATCTCTTTTAACTCCAATTTTAGGAGCGGGAAACATAACTGCTCAAGTAAATGTAGATGTAGATTTCACAACACAAAATGTAACAGAAGAAATAGTAGATCCAGAGGGAACTGCATTAAGAAGTGAACAAGCTACACAAGATTCCACTTCAGAACCTGANTCAGTAGGAATACCAGGAGCAGTAGCTAATACTCCACCATTAGCAGCTGAACTTGCTACTGGAGCCCCTGAAGCAGCAGCATCAGGATCTAAGATAAAATCCCAAAGTTCTAGTAGTATAAAGAATTATGAGGTAAGCAAGAGAGTTACTGCAATTAGAAATCCAACAGGTACTATAAAAAGAATTGTTGCNGCTATTTTAATTAGGGATAAAATGGTAGTTAATGAATTAGGNGAAAGTGTATTACAAAAACTANGTGAAGAAGAAAAAACCAANTTGGAGGCATTAGTGAGAGATGCTATAGGATTTAAACAGGAAAGAGGAGACTCAATAACTATCTCTAGTGGAGAGTTTATTGATGATATTCAATTAAGCACGGTCCCTTGGTATGAAAACTCTGCAATAAGAGAGTTATTAGGAAAGTTATTCACAATATTGGTTTTAGCAATTGTAACATTTGGGGCGCTCAGACCTTTATTAAATAGAATATTAGTTCCTGTAGGTGGAGCTATAAGTGCCGGTGTAGGAGGAGCAAGCATATCCGATGATGAGGAAGATGAAAAAGAAGAAAAAATAGAGGTTCAAGAAGGAGAGTCATTAGAGGAAATAAAAGCTAAGCTTAAACCTAAAAAGTCTGCAATATCACCAGATATGTTAGATACTGCTAATACCTACGATGACAAAGTTGCTGTAATAAGAATGATAGTAGGCGACGAGGCAGGAAGAGTATCAAGTGTATTTAGAGCATTGATGAAGCAAGGAAGTAAAAACTCGGAAGAAGATAATTAATAGGAGCGTAAATTGAGTAATGAAACTTTAACTTCAAAAAAAATTGATGACGAAGGCTTTGAAAAAGATACACCATTAAGTGATGAAGAAATTTCAAGGTTAATTCAGGCCAGTAGAGAAACCTCTTTTAAACGTAAAGAGATAAAGAAGGAGATGTCTGAATCATTTAAAAAGGTTTCTCTGCATGATATAGCAAAAAAGTATAGTAAGGATATTTTTGCTAAAAAAGAAGAAAATGAAAATAGCAATAAAGAAAGTACTCTCAATGAAAGCATTAATACTAAAGAGTCTAAAGAAAATGAAGATAATAAAAAAGAAGTAGAACAAGAAGATATTNTAGAAGCACAAAACAATACAGACTCAGATGAAACAAAAATTAATGATCTAGAAAATAAAGAGATTATAGAAACAAAAACTTTTCANGAAGAAGAGCATTTAAAAATTTTAGAAGAAACTAAAAAGGAAGCTTTTGAAAAAGGAAAACANGAGGCATATTCAGAGATAAAGGAAGGAGCAGACTCTGCAATTGCAAAGTTGAATAGTATTAGTGAAAAAATTTCAAAAACAGANCAATTAGATTTAACTGAATTAGAGAATATTATTNCAAATAGAATTTTAGAATTAAGCTCAGAACTTACTGGAAAAATAATTAANGCATTACCNACAGAGTTTCTTAAAAAAATTAAAAACTTTATAGCAACTTTAGAAAATAATGANGGAAAAATAGAAATTTTTGTAAGTGAAGAAGACTTTAAAGTAATGGAAAAAAATAAAGATATAAAACCTAAATTAAANGATATGAATATTAAGCAAAAANAAGAACTTTCAAATGGTGANGTAATTTTGCAAATAAATGGTATTAAAATAAANCACAAANTTCAGGGTAAAAATATATGAGTTTATTAAAAAAACTAATTAAAGAAAATAGTTTTGATAATATTTTGGCGACAACAGAAGTTTCTGGAGTAGTACGAGGTTTGGAAGGTAGTATTGTAGAAACTGATGGATTTCCAGCCTCTGTAGGAAGTGTATGCGAAATAGATAGTTTAGATGCATACAAAACAAGTGCTGAGGTTATAGGCTTTAGAAACAATAAAAATCTCGTGGCATTACATAATACTGATACTAAGCTAAAAGTAGGGTCAAGAGTGAGACTTGTTGATGAAGGAGTAAATATTGGAGTAGGAGAATCATTATTAGGAAGAGTTATTGATGGAATGGGAAAACCTTTAGATGGGAAAAAATTAGAAAAATTTATAGATTATTGGCCATTAAATGGTAAAGCAGTAAATCCACTAGAAAGAAAGAAGATAGAAAGTAAATTTGATGTTGGTGTTAGGACAATTAACTCAATTATTACAATAGGAAAGGGGCAAAGAATTGGAATTATTGCAGGAAGTGGTGTAGGTAAGTCAGTTCTGTTACAAATGATGAGTAAATATTCTGAGTCTGATGTTGTAGTTGTAGGGCTAATTGGAGAAAGAGCAAGAGAAGTAAAAATTATGGTAGATTCTTTATTAAGCCATGATAAAAAAAATAAGATAATAATAGTTGCTGTTCCTGCAGATAGATCTCCTTTNCTCAGGATGAGAGGCGCAAATAGATGNACAGCTATTGCTGAATATTTTCGCTCAAAAGGTAAAAATGTTCTATTAATTATGGACTCTCTTACAAGAGTTGCTCATGCTAAAAGAGAAATTGGTCTTGCTCTGGGTGAGCAACCAACCTCAAAAGGCTACCCACCTTCTGTAATTTCAATGATACCAGCTCTTATTGAAAGAGCAGGCAGTGGAAATATTTCAGAAGGAAATATAACTGCATTTTATACAGTTTTAGCTGATGCAGATGATCATAATGACCCTGTTGTTGACTCAGCAAGAGCAATACTTGACGGGCATATAGTTTTGTCTCGTGAGCAAGCACAATTAGGAATTTATCCTGCCATAGATGTTCAAAACTCAATTAGTAGAGTAATGGATGATATTGTTTCAGAAGAACATAAACAATTAAGCAGAGAACTTAAAAGGTTAGTTTCTGTTTATAAGGAGAGCAGAGACCTGGTTTTGATGGGCGGATATTCAAAAGGACAAGATAAATCAATAGATAAAGCTCATGAAATGTGGCCAAAAATTGTTGATTTTATGAAACAAGATAATACAGAAAATGATACATTTGATGGATCTTTTCAAAAACTTAAAGCCCTATTAGAAAAAGTAGGATAAATGTTAAATAAAAAAAGATTAAAAAACCTTAGTTTGATAAAAGAAAAAAAACTATTAGGACAAAAAATAGAAATTACTACCCTAGATAATGAGTTTCAAAAAAATAAAAATAATAAGGAAAAGCTAAAAAAAATATTAAAAAATACTTCTATTGATAAAACTGANCTAGCTTGGAATATGAAAGAAAAAAGCCAATATAAGCTTAAATTAATAGAACAAATTTACATTTCAGAAAACAGAGAAAAATTTTTATCTATTGAAATGAAAAGAGCCAAGATTAANTTAGGNAAACTAATTAAAGAAAAAGAAATAGTTGATGAAAAAATCNAATTNNTAATACAGCTAGAAAAAAATAATAGAGAAAATCANTTTATTAANAGTATGCCNCCTCAAAAAAATACTTGATGGCATTATTTTTGCAGAATTAGTTAAAAAACAAAGTGAGTATTAANGAAAAGTGTTATAGAAGGTCTATTTGCGNGTTTATTAGAAAATAGTAATTTTTCTGATAAGTCAAAAAAAAACAAATCTGATAATAAAGACGATTTTTCTTCAGATATTAGTCAGGTATTTCTTTCTATTAATGAAGATAATAATAAATTAGAAGTAAAAGAAGACCAAGATCAATTATTTAGGAAAGTTAATACTAATCTAATCAATAAAGCTAATAATAATACAAAAGATATAAAAGAAACTCTTACAGATGAAAAGAAATTATTATTTCAAATAAATAATCCCGATAACATAAAAGAAACTTCAAGAAAGGGAAATAAATTAGTTTCACTAGATTCTAAAATAATTAAAAATAATAACGTAGCTATTATGCATAATATAAAAACAAATAACTCTATGTTGAATAGTGATAAAGAAATTAACAATACGTTCGTGTCAAATAAATCAGAATTAAGTAGAAGAGGAATAAGTTTGCTAGAAAGCAAACCTTCTAATTCAAAAAATATTAAAACGCAAACTAAAGAAAAAAAAATTAAAACTTTTTTTAAAAATTATTTAAATTTCAGTAACTTAAAAAATTCAGTGAAAAACAAGAAGGTAATTAAAATTATTACATCTAATAGTCTTAACACTTTGGGAGGAGAAATTAATCTTTTAGTAAAAAATAATAATGTAATACCAAAAGTAAGCTTTAAAGAAAAGCTATCAAATAACTTTTCAGAAAAAAACAATATTACTATAAATCTAAATAATATTAATGAAAATACAAATTTAGAAAATTCTAGTAATGAAAAAAACCTAAATCATAATAAAACTACAGATAGTCTTTTAAAAAATATTTTAGATTTTAAAAGTAATAATGTTAATCAAAGATTAGCTGAAATGTTTGAAAGAAATATAAAGTTAGGTAATAATAAATTTGAAATACAAATTAAACCTGAAAATTTAGGGAAAATTGAAGTAATTATGGAAATTAATGGAGACAATATTGATATAGCTTTTAAAGTAGATAATAGTAATGTCGCTTCACTATTATCAGAAAATAATGCTAATTTACAAAAATCATTATCTTCACAGGGTTTAAATTTAAATAATTTTAATTTAAATTATAATAGCTCAAATAAGTTTGGAGAGGATAACTTAAAAAAAGAAAAAAAAAGTAATATGAATAAAAATACTAAAGAAGAAGAAAGCTTAGATTTAAAAATAGAAAAACATTATAAAGATAACAACTTAGTGTACATTAAAGCATAAATATTGGAGTAAAAAATGGCTGATAACAAGGAAGAAAATAAAAAAGGTGGAATTGTAAAAATTGCAATTTTTGCTGCAGCAGGATTAGTTCTATTGGGCATTGGCCTTGGTATAGGAGCTCTTATTTTTGGTGGAGGAAGTGAACCTGACCCCTCAGCAGAAGTTTCTGAAATTCTAGAAGGCAAAAATCCGGAAAAAGAGAAGGAAGAAGAAAAGTCTGAGGATAACAGTGCTGAAGAGGAAAGCGAAGTTGAAATGGAATGTGTTGAAAATGCTGATGGTGAAGAAGAATGTGTTCCTAAAAAGAAAGTAAAAAAAGTAAATGTTGAAGAAAAGTTTTTAACTACTTATTATGAGTTTCCTGGAAACTTTACAACTAACCTTAGAGATTCTAAGAGGTTTCTTCAGATAACAGTTGGTGTATCAACTCAATATGACGAAGAGGTTATGGTAAATGTAGAAAGTCACCAACTAGCTTTAAGAGGTATAATTTTAGGAGTCATGAGTGAATACTCTGAGCAAGATGTTGCTGGAAGAGATGGAAAACAAGGTTTAGCCGATGGAATTAAAGATGCATTAAATATTTTTTTAGAAGATAAAGAAGGATTCGGTGGTGTAGAAGGCATCCACTTTACTTCTTTTGTATTACAATAATTATGGAGTTATAAAAAATTGGCAAACGAAAATTCAAGAAAACTTACTTCGGATGAAGTTGATGCTTTAATGGATGGACTTTCTTCTGGAGAAATAAAAGAACAGGGCAAAGGTATTGGAAGTAATTTAGAAGTTGCTCCTTTTACATTTGGAGCTGATGATTTGTCTTTAATGGGAGATTACTATGCCTTAAGACTAATAAATGAGAGGTTTGCAAGGTTCGCGAGATCTGTTTTTCAGCCAATGTTGAGATTGCAACCTAGAATAAGTTCTTTTCCTCCTGAAGTAAAATCTTTTGATGAATATTCTTCTTCACTAGATAGTTTTATGAGCTTAAGCACTTACAGAATTGAAGAGCTTAGAGGTTCTTTATTATTAGTATTGTCTCCTACATTTATAAGCATTCTGACGAATGCATACTATGGGGGAAATATAGAAGTTCTTAAAACGGACAGACAGGAGTTTACAGCTACTGAAGAGAGAATAATTGAAATGGCAAGTGATGGACTAATGAGGGAACTTAAAACAAGTTGGAAAGACCTAACTCCAGTAAATTTTACTAAACTAGGAAGAGAAGTAAATCCTCAATTTACTACTTTTGTTGATGCAAGTGATTTAGTTATTATATGTTCTTTTGTAGTACAGCTACCAGGAGTAGATGCTGCAAATTTTGATATTTTATATCCATTACAAACTTTAAAACCAATTGCTTCATTACTAAGATCAAGAGTTCAATCAGATATAGTAGAAGACGATACCTCTTGGAGAGAAAAAATGGAGAAATCAGTTCTGGAGATACCATTAAAAGTAAATGCAACATTAAGCGAACCTATTGTTAATTTTTCAAAATTATTGAGATTAAATGTTGGTAATACTATACAAATTCCAATCTCAGATAAAATAGACGTGTATGTAGAGGATATAAAAATGTTTAATGGTGATTTAGGGGAGTACAAAGGCAATTCTGCAATAAATGTAAAAAAAAGAATATAAATGGAGTAATAAATGGTTGAGGAAAAGAATAAAGAGGAAATAGAAGAAAGCAATAAAGATCAGGAAGCCGCAGTAGAAAAAGATGCTAAAGTTGGTGAAGAAGAAAAAAGTGAAAGAAGTAGTCTTGAAAATCTAAGAGTTCTTGAAAATATAGATGTAAAGCTTACTGTAGAAGTAGGTGGTGCAGAAATCAAACTAAGAGATTTACTTAGAATTAATGAAGGGTCTGTAATAGAACTGGAAAGATTAGCTGGTGATCCATTAGATATTTTAGCAAATGGTACAATAATAGCTAAAGGAGAAGTGGTTATGATAGGAGAAAGATTTGGAATAAGGTTTACAGAAGTTGTAGATCCAAAAGAAAGAGTAAAAAGCGTCTAATGTCAACTTTATGACATTTTAATTTAAAAATACTTTAAAACCAGCCCTAAAAAATTTGGCAAGTCTTTTGCATCTTCCTTGTAAGGAGGCAAAAGAATGCAATCTACATATGATTTAAACACTATAATAATAATTATAGCTTTTTTAATTGTTTTAATATTAATTTCATTTTTAGTTAATAAAAAGAAAGATTTATTACGTTCTAAATTAGGCTCTATTAAAACATTAAATATTATTTCAAACTCCATGATAGGAAATGGAAGTAGAATTACTGTCTTTTCAATTAAGGAGGATAACTATTTAGTAATTACTAACAAATCAAGTATTTCTAATATCATTTCTTTGCCTAAAGGAATAACAAATGATGAACTTACTAGTGGTATTAAAAATGATTAATTTAAAAAAATATTTTAAACTTGTTTTATTAACAATACTTCCTCTTTTTTTTCATGCCGATCTTTTCAGTTTGGAGACTTTAGGAGGATTGCCAGCAGTAAACGTAGAAAGTAACGCTAATGGAGGAACTACATATTCTTTATCATTGCAAATATTATTATTAATGTCATTTTTGACAGTTTTGCCTTCGCTAGTTTTGGGTATGACCTCTTTTACAAGAATTGTAATTGTGATGTCAATTTTAAGACAAGCTTTAGGAACTCAACAAACTCCTCCTAATCAAGTTTTGATAGCACTAGCTTTATTTTTAACTTTTTTTATTATGGCTCCTACTTTTAATAAAGTTTATGAAGAAGTTGGTTTGCCTTATATGAATGGTGATATACAGACTCCAGAAGCTCTAGAGCAGGCTAGTGGAGAATTTAAAAACTTTATGATTTTAAATACCAGAGAAAGTGATATATCGATGTTTTCAGAGATAGCAGGTAAAGAAGAGTTCTATACAAAAGAAGATATTCCTTTTAGTATAGCTTTACCAGCTTTTATTACATCAGAATTAAAAACAGCATTTCAGATAGGTTTTTTATTGTTTTTACCATTTCTAGTAATTGATATGGTAGTGGCTTCAGTGCTTATGTCATTAGGAATGATGATGCTTTCGCCTATGTTAGTAGCATTGCCTTTTAAAATTTTATTATTTGTATTAGTTGATGGGTGGAGCATGACTGTTGGTTCTTTGGTTAGTACATTCGTTTCACAGTAAAGGAGATTATTATGGGATATGAAAATAACGTAGAAATGGTAAGTATGGCTTTTTGGACTGTATTGAAACTAGCAGGTCCAGTTTTGATTGTAGCTTTAATAGTTGGATTAACTATAGGAATAATTCAAGCTGCTACATCAATAAATGAAATGACATTGAGTTTTGTTCCAAAAGTAGTAATAGTAATATTAACTATAGCTATATTTACGAATTACCTATTAATTGGGTTAACAGATTATTTTATGTTTATATTTGATAGAGTAGCTTCCATAAGGTAATATGGTCACACAGGCTTTTACAGAAATAATTCCAGGTTTAGAACTTACAGCATTACTAAATATCTTAGCAGGTGTTGGATTAGCTTCTTTAAGAATTGGTAGTTTTTTTTTGGCATCTCCATTATTTGGATATAAAATTATACCATTACAAGTTAGGATAGTAGTAGCTTTTGCAACTAGTTTTTTAATTTTCAGCACTATCCCAATACCTAATATACTTGAGTTAGCAGGATTAAAAATAGGTTTGGTTATATTTCAGGAGCTTGTCATAGGAGTTTCTAGTGGACTAATATTAAAAATATTTTTTTCTTCTGCAGAACTGGCAGGTGAAAAAATTGCAGCAAGTACTGGGTTAAGTTTTGCTGGATTAGTAGACCCAGAGTCTGGAGCACAAACTCCTGTAGTAAGTCAAATTTTTTCTTTTTTTATGTTATTAACTTTCTTATCACTGAATGGTCATTTGTTAGTAATAGCTATTTTATTAGAAAGTTATAAAGTTCTTCCTATTGGGTCAAATGGCTTTAATTTACAAATAATAAAACTGGGAATTGATGCTGGAGGTTTGATGTTTAAGTTTGGTGCACTTATTATGCTTCCTGTTGTAGTAGGTATAACATTATTAAATGTTGTTATTGGAGTAGTTACTAGGTCTGCTCCGTCTCTAAATTTATTTTCTTTTGGTTTTCCTATTACTATGATGTCAGCATTTTTTTTATTATATCTTTGTACAAATACAATAGGAGGAAATTTTAATAGTGTTAGCGAAGTAGCTATAGATTATGTAGCTAGATTAATTGAAGGATTATGATCAATGGCAGAAGAAAATCAAAATAGCAGTCAAGAAAAAACCGAACAACCCACACAAAGAAGAATTGATAAGGCCAAAGAAGAAGGGAAAACAGTCACTTCAAAAGAAATGTATGTTTTTTCATCAGTAATAATGTTGCTAGTAGTTCTTTATTTTTTTTCATTTAATTTTAAATATATTTTAGCTAATTGGAAAGAATTATTCTATTATCTAAGTCTCTCACAAGACAGTAATTCCATGTTATTAGCTTTAAAAAATACTTTTTTAAAAGTATTTATAGTTTCAGTTATTATAGGTATACCAGTTTTAATTTTAACAATTTTTACCCAATTATTTGTTGGAGGAATAACTTTTAGTTTAAAAGCTATAGAATGGAAAAATAGTAAAATAAATCCTATTGCAGGTTTGAAAAGAATATTTAGTATAAAAGGGTTAGTTGAACTTTTAAAAAGCATCTTAAAAGTAGTATTCTTATTTGGAACTAGCTTTTATTTTTTATACTACAAGACTGGCGATATTATTCAATTATCAACAGAAACATTTGAAAACTCTTTAATAACAGCTGCAGGATTTTTTCCTATTCTTATATTAGTGCTATTGATAGTTTTATTATTAGTAGCAATTTTGGATTGGACTTGGCAAAAATATAGTTTTATTAAATCACTTAGAATGAGCAGACAAGATTTAAAGGATGAAAACAAAGAAACCGAAGGCTCTCCAGAAGTAAAAGCAAAAATTAAAAGATTACAATTAGAGACTGTAAGAAAGGCAATAAAGCAATCAGAGTCTGTTGAAGACGTCAAGGAGGCTAATGCAGTAATAGTTAATCCAACTCACTTTGCCGTGGCACTAAAGTATGATGTAGGGTCTCCTGGGGCCCCAAAAGTTTTATCAATGGGAAGGGGTTTAATTGCACAAAAAATTATAGATAAAGCTAAAGAAAGTAATATAACTATCTTTAGACATAAGCTCTTAGCTAGGGCTTTATTTTTTACTTCTGAAATAGGTTCAGAAATATCAGAAAAGCTTTATACTGCCGTGGCAATAGCTTTAGCTTATATCTATAAAATAAATAATGGTGAAAATTTGGAAGAGCCAAATATAGAAATACCAGATGATTTAGAATTCAACGAAGATGGAACACAAAGGAAATAGTATGAAAAAAATTAGTGATTATATTGTAAGTTTTGCATTTCTTTATTCTTCTTTTTTATGTTTTGATAAAACAGTGGATTTTTGGGAAACTAAAAGATACCTAGCTGTTATTATTTTAATATGCGGGACTTTATCCTTTATAGCTGTATTTAGATTTTCATTAGCAAAGATAATATATTTTTTAATTAATAAATTTTTTAAAAATGCAAAAAAAAAGTAAAAATTTTGTAAAGTGTCACGGATGTGAATATTTTTTTATAACTTATCGTCCAAATAGACCTTATGGATGTAAAGCTTATGGATTTATTTCAAAAAATATTCCTTCAATGGTAGTTTTTCAAACATCTGGCATAAAATGTGCTTATAAAAGAGTAAAAAATTATATATAATGGAAAATTGATATGAATACTGTTAATGAAGTACAAGAAAGTATAAAAATAGCTTTAGATGCAGCAGATGCTGCAACTGATGTAACTTCTGAATATAATAAAATAAAAAATGAAAATAAAAAACTGGAGGCTTCTGTGAAACAAGTTCATAAATTTACTACAATAATTTTTGGAATCTCTATTTTAGCTGCTGTAATAGGTTTAAGTCTTACAGCATTAATTTACAGTAGAACAATGAATGAACTTTCAGCTATGACAAGCACAAGCAGAGAGGCATTAGTTGTTTTTGCTGAAAATGTAGATGGCGTTAAGAATGCCTTAGAGCAACTACAAACAGGCATACAAGAGCAGGGAAAAATATTAGAGACAAATAATGCATTAATTGAAAGTATTAATAATTTAGATAATAATCTTAGTAATACTAATAAAATGTTAGTATCGGAGATATCTGGTTTAGCAGAAAACGTTACAAAAAATATGAATACTTCTAGTAAGAAAAATATGCAGGAACTTAATAAATTAGTTAAAACTCTAAAAGATACGCAAGTAAATACAACAAATAAGCTTATCAAATTATCTAAAAAAGCTACCAACACAGATTTATTAGGAAAAGTTTCTTCTAATCAAAAAAAGATGAATAAAAATTTTAATGATTTAGCAAAAGCAGTAAATAACCTTGCCAATCAAAGTGGTGAACTTGCTAAATCTTTTAAAAACAGTTCTTCAATTAAATATCCATAAATTTTAATGGAAGAAAATATAAAAGATAAAGCTAATAGTTCTCAAGGCAGTCAAGATGGAACGGTTTCTTTTTTAAAAGTAGATGCATTAAGAAAAGGCTCTCATGCGCTCGCATTAATGCTAAAAACGGATGACATTATAGTTGGGCTAGAAAAAGTTCCATTTAGAGGCACACAAAAACTTTTGAATGAAAAACTAAAAGAAAATTCAGAAACCGTTTTAACCATTTCAAGAAAAAACGTTTTATTTAATGTATTAGCTAAGGGACCATTAGGAATTAAATTAATTGAAACTAACACAGATGATGATGCAGTAATTTTAGAAAAGGTTAAATCTTATTTAGACAATATTACAAACTTTAATGAATTCAGAGATTTTGAGGTTTTTAGAGGAAAAAAAAATATGTATAATATTTTAGAAGTTAACGAAAGTTCATTGTTTGCCTCATTATTTCCTCTAGTTTGGTTTTTTCATTATAAATTATATTTACCACTTTTTTTAATAATAATATTATTTATATTATTAGGTTCTATCGAATGGTGGTTATTTTTAGCATCTTGGATAATTTTAACTATTTATATGTCAAAGGGTTCTATGTCTATATTAAGAGCATACTGCTTGTTCAATGAGATGAGGTTTCATTCAAAAATATATGCAGAAAATATAAAAGATGTTCAAACAATAATTAGGCAAATAGATAAAAAATCTAATTATACATTTCCTTTAATAGAACCACCTATTTTAGAGGAAGAGCAGAATAAAGAAGAAAGTAAAACTAATTTAGCAGCTCAACCTTCATAAATATTAGTATAAAAAGATATTTCTAATCTTAATTAGTAACAAAAAAACCTAGCTATAATAAAATATTTTTTAGTAAAAAAACTAATGTTATAAAGTCTTTATAAGTTAGCTTAAATTATTTTTTTTATATTGATTGTAAATTATGTTAATATAACTTTAATATTATCTACCACATTAATTAAAATGGTTTATAAAAACTATATAGAATTTTTAATTGAATACTCTTTAACTAGTAAATTGTATATTAAAGTTCTTTTATTATTGTTTATTTGTTTTATTTTTTTCATTTTTTTAAGTGGGTTATATAATTTTATTAAGTTTTTAAATAAAAAAAATACAAAAAAAAGAATATTATTAAATCAAGAAAGCAGATTAATAAATTTAAGAAAAAAATACTTAGATGGCAAAATTAATGCAAGTGAATATAAAATAAATACAATGCAAGTTTTAAATAGAAAAAAATAGAATGAGTATTAATAAAAATAAATCTGAAATAGTAGAATCTTTCAAGAACTTATTAAAAAAGGCTGAAGAGGTTCAAGACTTAGATAAAGAAAGAAAAATAAGTCATGGCAACCTTGCTGATAAGATAAAGTTGATAAAAGTAGACTCAGATATTAAAAAAAAAAATGATGGCAGTTTTGAAAGATTAGGTATTAAAAGCATAAAAAGAGTTCCTAGCAACCCATTTAAAAAAAAATATAAGTTAGAGAATAAGGAGCAGTTTAAAAAATATGAATATGATGCCAGTATTAAAATTACAAATATACTAAATAAACATATATATCACTGGATGAATAGAGAAATGCCTAAGTTTGCAAAAATTAAGCTTAGAAAGCACATATACACTTTACTTAGGGAATTAGTTAAATAGGTATAAAAGTATTAATTCCAATATTTTTTTACAAATCAACTTTGTATTTAGAGATTGCTTCTTCATCCCACTCAACCCCAAAACCAGGTTTATCAGGAATAATTATATTTCCATCTTTTACAACGTAAGGGTCTTTTATAATTGGATTTGCCCAATCTACCCATTCAAGCCATTCTGCAGTAGGAGTAAGACACATTAAATGAGCTGAAACCTCAGGGTACAAATGAGTTGAAACTTCAGCATTAAATGATTCTGCTATAGATGCAGTTTTTAACCAACCTGATACTCCTCCAATTCTCATTAAGTCAGGCATAATCATATCACAAGACTCATTTATAAGAGCATCATGAGCATCTTTAGGGCCATGAAAATTTTCTCCTAAAGTAATAGGAGTATTTATCTCTTTACATATTTTTTTCATATCTTTTAACATATTATATTGTATTGGTTCTTCAAACCAGTAAAAGCCAATATTATCTAAATCATGGCACCTTCGTATAGCCTCACTTGTTATAAAGCGCTGATTAAAGTCTGACATTATAATTGTATCAGAACCAGCTCCTTTAATAACTTCATTATACGCTTCAATATCTTGTTTATAACTGTCTCTGCCAATTCTTAATTTTAATGCTTTAAAATCTCCTTCTTTTTTTAAAGTCTCAGCTTCTTTTGCTATTTTATTATTTTCTATTAACCATAATCCCCTAGAATTATAAGATTTAATATTTTTTTTAATGGATCCGCCAAGTAGGTTTACAAATGGTTTTTTATGTATTTTTGCAAAAGCATCCCAGAATGCGATATCTAAAGCGGCAAGTCCATACAAAGCTATTCCTTTAAATCCTAGCAATGATAAAGATTTCATTGAATGTTGATAAAAAGAATATGGTTCTATAGTTTTATTTTCATAGCTTTTACTAAGCACTCTAATTGTTGAAGCTATAGAAGGTAAATATTCTTTTAAATAAGGTCCTATATAACTATTTCCTACTATATTATTATTTGTTACAACATCCACACACAAATATGGCCAGCTTTCAAAAGTACCTAGATGTGAAATAATAGGACTTTTTAAAGGTACATTAACAGCTCTAATTTTAACTTCCTTTAAAAATATGTCTTTCATTTAAATCCCCAAAAATTTCACTAAAAACTTTTTTGTATCTTTGGGGTTTTCAGCCTTAAATGTATTGAAACCAAGCTTTTTGGCTGGTTTTAAGTTTATGCCTAGGTCATCTATAAATAAAATATTTTCTGGGAGCAAATTTAGTTTTAATAATACATGTTTATATATCTCTTCTTCTGGCTTTCTCAAACCTAATTTACTAGATTCAAATACACTATTAAAATTATTTTTAAAGTTATCAAAAGTATTATTAGAAATTCCATTTATGTCTGTAGATATATTATTTGTAAGGCATGCAACTGGTATTTTTTTTTTTATCTTAAAAAAAACATCAACAATAGTAGTTTCTAATTCAACATTTAAGCAGTCAAGTATTTTATCAATATCTAATTTCTCGTTTATGTTTAACTCTTTTGCTTCCCTTAAAAATAATTCAGAAAATTTTTTTTTGTCTATTATATTTTTTTCTAACTTAGCCCACGCATTATTTAATTTATTATGACTATTAATTTTTATAATAGTCCCTTTAGTTATATTAGATTGAATTTCATATTCTGTAAATTTCAAAAGAGGACTTTTTG
The DNA here is from genome assembly GCA_002171495.2 of Alphaproteobacteria bacterium TMED93. Taxonomy (GTDB): domain Bacteria; phylum Pseudomonadota; class Alphaproteobacteria; order TMED109; family TMED109; genus JAYYAX01. The sequence goes on along the minus strand of NHEU02000056.1, from coordinate 32,178 downwards.
TTAATACTCCTCCAAAGTCCCATAATATTAGTTTTATAGCTTCATTCATTATCTAAATATCTATAATATTGGGCTGCATTGTCAATATCTTTTAAAATATATTGATCAGTTAATTGCAGTTTTAAAAAATCTTTTGAGTATTTTTTAATTAAAAATTTTGCTCCCTTATCACCTTTTATTTCTTTTAATTTTTCAAAATAAACTTTATTAAATAAAACTGGGTTTCCTTGCATACTTTTAAAATAGGGTATTATATTTCGATTTTTACTATTATAAAATTTATCAATAATTTTGTTATAGGTTACAGTTTTAATTGAAGGCATATCTCCCAAACAAATTATTGTAGCAATACTTTTTTTATTAACCTTTTCTAATCCCTTTTTAATAGAAGTAGATATTCCTTTACTATAATCCTTATTGGTTACATACACTATAGTTTTATCATTTATTTTTTTTTTAAATATTGCTGAATCTTTTCCTAATACTACTATGATTTCATCTACTTTTGATGCTTTTACTTCTCTTATTGTATTTTCTATGATTGTTATTTTGTTTTTTTCTAATAATAGCTTGTTTCCTAGTTCCATTCTTTTTGATAGGCCTGCAGCTAAAACTATTGCTGATATCATTTCTCGCTATGCTCTTCAAATTTTCTAATTATATCTTTATAAAGTCCACCGTCAGCAATTTCTGCTATTTTCTTTTTATTAAACTTTTCCCCATGACAGACTCTTTCTAAAATATCATCAAATCCATTTCTTTTTAAACTTTTTGCGCATCCAGGAACACCAATTATTATCATTTTTTTAAAGTGTCCTATTAATAATAAATTACCTGGGTCAGTAGGCATAAGAGATGATATTACTTTTCCTTTTATGTCTATAATGCTTTTAGGCACTACATCACTGGAATCGCTTATAGAAGTTTCTCCATAAATCAAAATTAAATCAATATTTTCTTTTGATATTTCTTTTATTTTAGCAGATAAAACTTTGTGATTGTGTTTGCAATATTTTGCGGTATTTATTTTAAGATTAAATTTATCAAGTCTAGAGTTAACGGCATTTAATATTTTTATTTTATTAATATTTCTAATATTATTAGCAGTAAATATTATTGCTACTTTTTGAATAGTTTTTCTAGATATTTGAAAGATTCTTTTTGTAGATATATCTTTGGTAATTTTTAGTATAACTTTTTTGTCAATTGCATAAGGTAAAACCTTTACATTTCCTACTAACTGGCTAGTTGTAATAATGCTATAGTTTTTAAGTGTACAAATTGCAATATTTCTTTGTTTAGTATTAATTTTTATTAGTTTATCTTTATTGATATTTAGCAGACCTTCTATTCTAGAAAATATATCAGCTCTACCATTAGAAATAATAATTTTAAATAAACTATTAGGAGCTATATGTTCAGCAACTAATTTGGCTGACAAATTTTCTGAGTAGTCATTCTTTTCTTTAATTGCAACATAGATTTGGTTAATATTATTTTTTATTAGTAATGATATTTTTTCACTATCTAAAATCATTCCTTTTCTTATAACTAAACTTTTAAGCTTTATAGTATGTGCCAAAATATGAGAAGTTGCTTTTCTAGTAGATACTATTTTAAATTGCATTATTATTTTTCACTGAAATTATTTGAGCAATAATAGCACAAGCTATTTCTGCAGGAGTCTTGGCTTTAATATCTAAGCCAACTGGGCCATTAATTTTTGATAGCTGTAGCTTTGAAAAACCTTTTTTTTCTAACCTTTTAAGTCTTGCTTTATGTGTTTTAACTGATCCTAAACATCCTATATAAAGAGGACTAAACTTTAATGAATAATCGATAGCTGGGTCATCTAGCTTAGGATCATGAGTTAATGTTACTATGCAGGTCTTATTATTAATGCTTATCCTCTTTAGGCCTTCATCTGGCCATTCAGTTAAAAGGTGAGCCTTATTTATAAACTTATTCTCATCAAAGTTATTTCTAGGATCAATTAAAAAAACTTTAAAATTAAGTGCATTAGCTAGCATTACTAATGACTCTGAAATATGAACTGCACCTATAATAACAAGTTTATACTGAGGTGAAAAAACTTTAGAAAACCAAGTCGTCTCATTAAAAATATTAATTTTAGAAGTTTCATTTTTATATATATTTGATAAGAAATGATTGTTTACTGGTTTTCTCTCTATTATTTCTCTTTTACCATTTGATAAATTTGTTAAAACTATTAATTTTTCTTCAGCTTCAAAGACATTATTTATTTTTTTTATTATATTTAAATCAGTCTTAGAAAATTTTTCTAATAAAACTTTAATTTTTCCACCACAAGTTAAACCTACTTCCCAAGCTTGGGTATTTGAAACGCCAAATTCTAAAACTTGGTGTTTGCCACTATTTATTACTTCTAAACTTTTAGCAAATACAAAATTCTCTATACATCCTCCAGATACAGACCCAACGATATCATTTTTTGAATTTACAACCATTGAACTTCCAATAGGTCTTGGACTTGATCCCCAAGTATCAATGACTGTTATTATTACTATTTCTAAGCCATTTTTAATCCACTCTTCAGCCTTGTAAAATATTTCTTTTTCATTCATAAGTGTAAATTAGCTAATGATTTTTTTATTAAAGACTTTATTAATGATATACGATATTCATAACCAGCATTAATATCACTGTTAATGTCATAATTACTAAAATTTATATTATCTAAATTAAAATTTTGTAATTCATTTATATTTAAACCTTCTATTTCATCAATTAAAAATGCTTTATTTGCAGCACCTGTAATTGCTATACTAGCTTTTTTAGCTAAAACAGAAAAGAACACGCCAACAATAGCATATTTAGATGCTTGACTTGAGAATTTTTCATAAGAAGAATAGTTTGCTTTTGGAAAAATAATTTTTGTTACAATTTCTCCTTCCTCTAATATTGTTTCAAACATATCTATAAAAAAATCTCTTGCTTCTATTTCTCTTGAATTAGTGACCACTTTAGCATTGAGAGAAATTAAAGCTCCTGGATAATCTGCTGCTGGGTCAGCATTACATATTGAACCACCCAATGTTCCTTTATTTCTAACAGCATTATCTGCAATTTTTGATGCTAAATAAGCTAAACCTGATATGTATTTTTTTATTAAATGTGACTTTGCAATTTCATTATGATTTACAAGACTTCCTACACTAATATTATTATTATCTTCATTTATTCCTTTCATATCATTAATATACGCAAGATCTATTAGGTCAGTTGGAGATGAAAGCCCTTGTTTAATAGATGGAAGCAATGTCATACCTCCAGCTAAATATTGTGGAAACTCACAACTCATAAAAATTTTTCTACTTTCATCTAGACTTTTTGGAGAGTGATACTTAAATTTTTTCATTTTTAATTATCTTTGTTTATATAACTCTTAATTGATTTTACAATATTATGATATCCAGTGCATCTACAGAGGTTTCCGTCTAAAAAATCTCTAATCTGATGGTCTGATTTAATATCTTTATCTTTAGCAAGTTCTAATGCAGAAAATAATATACCAGGTGTACAAAACCCGCATTGTAAACCATGGTTTTCTTTAAAAGACTCTTGAATTTTATGAAGCTTGTCTTCCTTACCTAACCCTTCTACAGTTGTAATAATGCTATTGTTACACTGTACTAATAATATTGAACAAGATTTAATACATTTATTATTTATCATAACTATGCATGAGCCACATTGTGAGGTATCGCAGCCTACATGAGTGCCGGTTAATTTAAGATCATATCTTAAAAAATCAACCAAAAGAGTATTTGCATCTACTTCTTTGCTTATAACTATACTATTTATTTTAACATCAATTTTGACTTTATTCATAATTTATAAATACGAAAAATATTATAAAAAATATAATTAAAAAAATATAAATATATTTCTTATTTAGTTTATTATTAGTAATTATTTCTTTTTCTTTATTATCTTCTCTTAAAACTTGATTATCAGCAGTATTATAATCATTAAATAGACTATCAAAATTTTTAAAAAAAACAGTAGTATTTTTCTTAACTGTTCCATCTATTAGCCTAGAACCTAACTGAGCAATTTTTCCGTGAATTCTGGTATCAGCTTTATAATTCAAATAAGTTGTATTATCTTTTTCAGTAAGCTTAACCTGAACGCTTCCATTAGCTCCACCTAGTTGTCCGGCGCTTCCACTAGCCTCAATAATATAGCTATTAGGAGGGTTTACATCTTTTAAATTCAAAGTTCCTGAAAAAGATGCATTTACGGGCCCAATTTTGACCTTTACCTTTAAAAAAAAATTATTCTTTTCTTTTTCAATAAAGTCTTCGCAGCCTTGAATNCATTTTTTAAGAATTTTAGGATCATTTAAATATTNCCAAACCTTATCAATTGGTTCTTTAAAGTGATAATTTCCAGAAAAATTCACTTAGCTTCTTTCACAGTTAAATATTCAGTTATAGGGTAGCCACTAAAAAGCCAGCCATTACTTTGTCTTCCGATAATACCATCAGGTATATGATAGATATTTTTATAACCTTCATTAAGAAAAAAATCCATTACAACTTTTGATCTTGACCCGGATGCGCAAATAAATGCAATTTTTTTATTTTTATAAGAAGATATTTTTAAATTTATTTCTTCAAGAAAACTTTTTCTTTCCAGGTTATTATCATCATGCATACTAATTAAAATAGAATCAGGAATTACACCTGTCATTTTCCATTCTTTTTCAGTTCTTACATCAATTATTAATAANTTTTCTTCTTTATAAAGNCTATGAGCTTTATCTAGACTTATTTCTAAACTAAGATTATCCATACTGTANANCAACTTNTAATTNAAGCAAATNAATATAATNAATAATATCAATCTAATATACGACTTGGCAACCATAATGCAATATCAGGAAATTTAATAACTAAAGCCAAACCTAATAACTGTAATAGAACNAANGGAATTATTCCCTTATAAATAGTTTGAATTTTAACATCTGGAGGAGAAACNCCTTTCATGTAAAAAAGAGCAAATCCAAAAGGAGGAGTAAGAAATGATGTTTGCAAATTTACAGCTAAAAGTACTGCAATCCAGGGTATAACAAACTCAGGTGCGACATGACCGCCAAAGTCTAATGTTTTCATAATTGGAGCAAAAAGTGGTAAAACAATTAAAGTAATTTCTACCCAATCAAAGAAAAAACCTAACAAAAATACTAATCCCATCATTATAAAAAGTATTCCCCAAGGTCCAAATCCTACTTCATTAACAAAATGATGTATAAGATCATCTCCTCCTAGCGATCTAAAAACATAGGAAAATGCTGTGGCTCCAACAAATATTCCAAAAATCATTGCTCCAGTTAATGCAGATCTTTCTGTAACCTCTTTTAAAACCGTAAAATTTAATCTCTTATTTAAAATTGCAAGTAAAATAGAACCTAATGCTCCTACTCCTGCAGCTTCAGTAGGTGTTGCAACACCAGCAAATATNGACCCTAACACTAAAAAAATCAAAAAAATTGGTGGTAGAAAAGACTTAAAAATTAATTTTATTTTTTCTTTTNCATTATCNGGNCCTATATNNTCAGGAAGAGGAGGTGCTAATTTGGGATTAAATCTTGTTCTNAAAAGAAGATAAATAAAATANAAAAGCGCTAANANTAANCCNGGAAATACCGANGCTACAAANAGTGTGCCTACAGAAATTGCCAATAGGTCTGCCATAATCACTAACATTATTGATGGAGGAATTAAGATACCCAAAGTTCCTGATGCTGCTATAGTACCTGTAGAAAGAGATTTATCATAGTTTCTTTCTAACATCACAGGAAGTGCAAGTAATGTCATCATAACAACAGATGCACCTATTATTCCAGTAGTTGCTGCCATTATAGTTCCCATTATAGTTACAGATAAAGCTAGACCTCCTGGCACTCTCCTTAACAGTATTTGCAATGCATATAATAAATCTTTAGCAACCCCTGACTTCTCCAACATTGTGCCCATAAATATAAACATGGGAATAGCAACTAAAATTAAGTTTTCACAAACACCTCCCCAAATTCTAGAGAGAATATTAAAAAACTCTATTAAGCTGAATACTTCAAGTTGAATTCCAATAAAACCAAAAAATAANCCAACTCCACCTAGAACAAANGCAACAGGAAAGCCACTAAAAAGAAGTAAAGCAAGGGCCAAAAACATAAAAACAGGTAGTAATTCTATAAAATCCATTGTATTGATCTTTCTATTTAGTTTCCTTAAATTCAGGATATTTTTCTAAAAGTAAATTTAAACTTTTTTTATCTTTTTTTAATTGAATAATTAAATATGCAATATTTTTNATTAAAATTGATAGACCTGCTAAGAAAAGAAGTAACATTCCAAAAGGAATAAAGGATTTAATTATCCATCTGTGAGATAGGCCAGTTAAGGCTGAAGATACTTCATTTAAATTATATGACCTACTAACAAAATCAAAGCCATAATAAATTATCATACAAGTATAGGGTACAAGAAAGAAAAGAATACCTATGACTTCAAAAAATGACTTTAAAGTAGACGAATATTTCTCTCTTATAATTTCAATTCTTACATGAGAATTTTTTATATAGGCAAATCCAAGTGCAAGCANGAATATANCAGTGTGCAGGTGCCACTCCATTTCTTGTATCTTTGTAGATCCCAATATGAAAAATCTTCTAGTAATTATATCAAAAATAATTATAAATATTAAAGGTATGGATAGCCATGCACCAATCTTTCCAAAAAATCTTACTAAAGTTTCTAAACTATTACTAAGATATAAAATTTTTATTAACATTTATTAAGTTTATTAAAATAAAAATATTTATCAAACTATTTAAGTTATATTTGCTAAATTATATTTGTAATTATGAATTTAAAAAAAATAGACATATCAATTTTTGTAGTATTTTTATTAGCTAGTGTTTATTTCATAAGCCAGTTTCTCAGGTCAGCTTTAGGAATAACAATATTAAGTATAAGCATAGACTTGCAATTAAACTATGAACAAATTGGAATGTTAGGAGGTATTTTTTTTTTATCTTTTGCGTTGGTGCAAATACCACTTGGAATCTTATTAGACAAATTTGATCCATTGAAGGTCATTATCTTAATGGTACTAATAATCTATATTGGTACGATTATCTTATCTTTTGCTAATAGCTATGAGTTAACCTTTTTAGCAAGATTCCTTCAAGGAGTTGGTTGTGGAGCTTGTTTAATGGGGCCTTTGGTTTTTTTAGCTAAAAACAGTGCCAAAAGTAATTTTAGTAAATATTCAGGAATAATAATGGGTTTTGGTGGATTAGGTGCGTTATTTGCTTTTAACCCTTTTTATCATCTAACTGTTCTTATTGGGTGGAGAGATAGCTTTTTTATTTTTTCGTTTTCGATAGTAATTATTTGTTTTATTTTAATGTTATTACATAAATTCAGAAAAAAAAATAAGCCTATTACAATAAAAAATGGAAGCTTCGCAATATTTATTTTTATTTTTACAAATAAAAATTTTTTAAAATTACTTCCAATGTCTATTTTTGGATATGCAAGTGCTGCATTTATTTTGACATTATGGGGAAGCAAATTTCTTAGTATAAAAAAAATTATTAGTGATTATGAAATTTCTCTTATTTTGACAAGCATGGCATTATTTTGGACGTTAGGTTCTTTATTTTTTGGTTATGTTAATGGAAAATATAATATAGGAAAGAAATTAGTAATAATCAGTTCATTAGTATTAATTACTTTTTTACTGCTATTCACATTTGTAAGTATTAATAACTTTTTTTTCATTATCATAGTTTTTAGTATTTATGGTTTTTTTGGAGCATTTACATTAGTTATTTTAGACCATTATAGAAGGCTTTTTGGAAATGAAATAATAGGAAAAGTTTTAACATCTGCAAACTTATTTAATTTTGGAGGTGTTTTTTTTATTCAATGGATAACTGGTTATATTATAAATCATGTAACTGAAAATAAAGGTTTTACCGTAGAACAAGGTTTTTCTATATCATTTGTCATAGTAGCTATCTCTCTAGCTTTATCATTATTATTTTATATTAGTGCAGATGAAGGCTATGCATAATAATATTTATATAGCCCTAGGATCTAATTTAAGAAGTTTTTCTCATAAAAATGTTAAAATTTTTTTTAATGCAATAATTTTTAGATTAGGTTTATTGGGTTTGAAGGTAAAAAAAAAATCAAGTATTTGGATAACTAATCCTATGCCATTTAGTTCTGGGCCAAACTTTTTTAATAATGTTATAGAGTTTTCATATCAATATACTAATAGTACTAATCCTGAGGACCTTTTAAAGAAAATTAAGAGTCTTGAAAAAAAATTAGGAAAAAAGTATAAGGGAAAAAACAAGCAGAGAGTTATAGATATTGACATTATAGACTTTCAAGGACTTATATCTGTAAATAAAATAAATCTTCCTCACCCACGAATGCATTTAAGAAAATTTGTTTTAACTCCTCTTCATGAAATAAATAATAAGTGGACGCACCCTATGAGTAAAAAAAGTTGTATTTTTCTCGATGCAAAAATTAAAGGTTTTCAATATATTAAAAAAAGTGAAATGTTCTCTTGATTTTTTTATAAATTAATCTTAAATTGCGTTATGGCAAGAGTTACAGTAGAAGATTGTGTTAAGGTTATTGAAAATAGGTTTGAACTTATTTTGATAGCATCTGAGAGAGCTAAAACCTTAGCTAAAGGAGTAGAGCCTCTTTTAGAAAGAGATAGAGATAAAAATCCAGTTGTAGCACTAAGGGAAATAGCAGAAAAATTTCTAGACCTTGAAGCAACTAAATCTGATTTAGTAAAAGGTTTACAAAAGGTTCATGAAGAAGTATTAGTTGATGCTGATGATAAAGGACTAGGTAATGATGAGCAACTAGTTGATGAAAATTTAATTAAAGATCTTGAAGAAAATGCTGGTGAAGCAGGTTTATCTATAGAAGAAAATGAATAGTTTTATGATTTAATGGGTAAGATCAGCCAAGATTTTTATAAAAATCCTGATAAATACTTATTAAAGCTTGAAGGCAGAATATCAAAATATCATAAGACCTTAGATAAAAATTTACTAAAAAAAGCCTACTATTTTTCNTTTAATAGACATTTATTTCAGTTAAGAGACTCTGGAGACCCTTANGCTTATCATCCATACGAAGTAGCAAAAATTTTAGCAGATCTTAAGTTTGACTTAACAAGTATAGCAACAGCATTATTACATGACACTGTTGAGGATGGTGTCGCTACTAATTGTGAAATAGAAAAAAATTTTGGAAAAGAAATTGGTAATTTAGTTCAAGGTGTAACTAAACTATCAAAANTACAGCTNCCAGATAAAGAAGTTAGAGAAGCAAGTAATTTTAGTAAATTCATCATAGCAGTTTCTGAAGATATAAGGGTTTTACTTATTAAACTAGCTGATCGTTTACATAATATGAGAACAATTAGCTTTGTTAGAGACAATAAAAGAAGAATCAATATAGCCAAGGAAACTTTGGAAGTTTATGCCCCTTTAGCAGGGAGAGTAGGGTTTCAAGTTATGAGAGAGGAACTGGAAAGATTATCTTTTAAACAAACAAACTCTCTTGCATATCAATCGCTCAAAAAAAGAATTAACTTTTTAAATGATAAAAATAAAAACTTTGTAAAAAGCACTATAGAAAATATAAAAATGATATTAGCGTCTGATTTCAAAAAAATAAGAGTTAGCGGAAGACAAAAAAAAATTTACTCGACTTGGAAGAAAATGCAAAGTAAATCAATTGCATTGGAAAAAATTTCAGATATTTATGCCTTTAGAATAATTGCTTCATCAAAAGATGATTGTTATAAAGTATTGGGAAGAATTCACATGGAGTGGCCAATGGTGCCTGAAAGATTTAAAGATTTTATTTCTACTCCTAAACCTAATGGCTATTCATCAATTCATACCACAGTAATAGGCNCAGATGGAATACAAATGGAATTACAGATTAGATCTTTGGAAATGCATAAAATTGCTGAATACGGAGTAGCATCACACTGGATATATAAAAAAATGGGAAATCAATTTTCTAAAAAAGATCTTAAAGAAAGTAATGCTTGGTTTAAAGATGTAATAGAAATTATAAAGACAGCAGGAGGGCCAAGAGAATTAATGGATCATTCTAGAATAGAAATGTATTCTGATAATGTTTTTTGTTTTACACCTAAGGGAGACGTTATATCTATGATAAAGGGTTCATCGGCATTAGACTTTGCATATGCTATTCATTCAACCTTAGGAGAAAAAACAATAGGAGTTAAAATTAATGGAAACTTATCTCCTTTAAANAGAATAGTTTCTAATGGAGATCAAATAGAAGTATTAACTTCTAAAGGTCAAAAACCTCAACCAAACTGGTTAAATTTTTGTATAACTGGTAAAGCTAGAAGTCAAATTAGAAAATCTTTAAGGGACCATGAAAAAGATGAATTTGAAAAATTGGGAAAGGAGATACTTAAAAAAATACTTTTAGACATAAACAAAAGAGCAACAAAAAAAACACTTTCTATGCTAGTAAGTTTTTTCAATTATAGCTCTTACAGATCTTTCTATATTGCTTTAGGAAGAGGAGAAGTTAATTCTAATCTAATTATGGAAACTTTTTTACCTAAACCTAATAAAAGTTNAACAAATATACAAAAAGCTAAAAATAGACTTCCTATAATTGGTTTAACTAAAGGACAAGCGGTTAACTTTGCTGAATGCTGTAATCCTCTTCCAGGAGAAAATATAGTAGGAATACTTACTGAAAAAAAAGGTATTAATGTTCATTTAATCAGTTGCTCAGTTTTAGAAAGGTTTACTGATTTTCCTGAATTATGGTATGAATTAACATGGAATACAAAGTCAGGAAAATATTTACAAACTACAAGAGTTAGCCTCACCGTTCAAAACAAAATAGGATCTTTGAATAAGATCACTAGCTGTATCTCTAAACTAAATGCTAATATAGTAGATATTAAAATTAATAAACGAGAAGAAGACTTTTTTTATATGGAAGTAGATGTTCAAGTAACAGATTCTAAGCATTTTAAAGATTTATTTGTTTCTCTTAATTTAGAAGATGCTATATATAAAATAGAAAGGGTTTAACATTAGTAAAATTTTAGATATTTATAAAAAAACTAAGGCATTTCAAGAAGGTCACTTTGTTTTATCTTCTGGTATGCATAGCTCAATATATTTACAATCTGCAATAGTATTGAGCTATCCTAAATATTTGAAAATAATTTCGGAAAATTTAGGTAATTTAATTAAAAGCAAAATAGATATCAGCAATGTTAATACCATAGTATCNCCTGCAATGGGAGGGGTTGTTATAGGAAGCAAGGTGGGAGAAGAATTAAACAAACAAGCAATTTTTTTAGAAAGGGTAAATAGTATTTTAGTTTTAAGGAGGGGATTTAGTGTTAAAAGAAATTCTCAAGTAATTATAGTGGAAGATGTTATTACAACCGGAAANTCCTCTCAAGAGTGTATTGTAGCTCTTCAAAAGTATAATGCTAAAGTTTTAGGTGTATTTTCGATTGTAAATAGAAGCTCNAAAAAAATAAANTTTGATGTTGAGACTCATTCATTATTAAATTTAGAAGCTCCACTTTATGAAAAAAGCNAAGTACCAGATATATTAAAAAATATTCCTATCAGNAAGCCTGGAAGNAGGTTTTNTAAGTAGATCATGCCTTTTGGAAGAAGAAAAAAAACTGATATATTTTTGTTTTTTAAAAACAGTATAAAGCTTTTATTTAGTTTTAAGCGAACAAAAAAGTACATCCTTGTAAATTTAAAACGTATGAAAGGTTCTTCTCATGAAATAGCAATTGGTTTAGCCTGTGGAATTTCTATTTCTTTTACACCTTTTTTAGGGTTACATGCGCTTTTGGCATTAACTTTGGCCTGGGCACTTCGAGCTTCCATGGCAGCAGCTTTGATAGGAACTTTATTTGGAAATCCATGGACATTTCCATTTATNTGGTACTTCTCTTATGAAATTGGAAAATTATTCATNTTAGAAAANAGNAGTTTAANTTNNCAATATTTACTTCCTAGTTTAAANCATGAAATGATTGTTTTGTTTATACTTGTAAAAAATATTTTTTTGACAACAGATTATGGTTTAATAAAAGAGAGTTTTAATACATTAAATTTTATTCCTACTATGGCTTTAGGTTCAATACCCTTAGTTTTAATTTCTTGGTTTTTTTCTTACTTTATATTTGAAGGTATTATAAATTCATATAAGAAAAAACTTTTAAAAAAGAAATAATATGAAATTAGGCGTAAATATAGATCATGTAGCAACCATAAGAAATGCAAGAGGNGGACAACACCCGAGTCCAATAATTGCCGCTGAAATTNCTGAAAAAGCAGGAGCTGACTCNATAGTAGTTCATTTAAGAGAGGATAGANGGCATATNAAAGAAAAAGATATTCAGTACATAATTAAACATATAAAAATACCACTACAGCTTGAAATAGCGCCTACAAAATTTATGTTTGATTATGCTATTAGTAATAATATTAAAAAAGTATGTATTGTGCCTGAAAAAAGAAAAGAACTTACAACAGAAGGTGGCCTAGATTTAAATAAAAACTTTAAGTTTCTTAGNAAAAATCTTCCTNNATTAATTAATAAAGGAATAGAAGTTTCTTTATTTNTAGACCCNAATATTGAAAATATAGAAATAGTTAAGAAACTANGAGTAAATGCGATAGAAGTTCATACAGGAAGTTATGCTAATTCGAATAATAGAAATAAAGGTACTTATCTTCAAAAAATAAAAAATATAGTAAAGGTTGCAAAAAATAATCATATAATTGTAAGTGCTGGGCATGGATTAAACTTTGATAATGTAAAGAATATAATAGAAATATCTGGTATAGAGGAATTAAATATAGGACACTTTATAATAGGTGAAGCTATTTTTTATGGTTTAGAAAATGTAATTTTAAAAATGCTTAAATTGATGAATAAAAAGTAAAAAATGATTTTAGGAATTGGAATAGATATTTGTGATATTAATAGAGTTACTAAAACACTTGANAGATTTAATGAAAGATTTATCAAAAGGTGTTTCACAAGTGTAGAAATTAAAAAGTGTAAAAATACTATTAATAAATCAAGTTGTTATGCTAAGAGGTTTGCTGCCAAAGAAGCAACCTCAAAGGCTTTGGGGACAGGAATTAGTAAAGGCGTGTATTGGAAACAAATTGAAGTAGAAAATTTAAAATCGGGTAAACCTACTATAAATCTGTATGGTAATGCAAAGAAAAAGTTAGAAAGTATATTGCCTAAAAATATGACATCTAATATTCTATTAACTATTACAGATGAGCAAGAATACGCGCAAGCTTTTGTTGTTATTGAGGCTATAAAAAAATAAAGGNATAAAAAATGAATACCATATTAATATTATTGATAATAATAGTTATTATTTACTTGCTAATAAAAGATAAAATGATTGAAGTTTTTAAAACTTTTTTAATTGCAATTTTTGTCGCAGTTTTTTTGAGAAGTTTTGCATATGAACCCTTTACTATTCCTTCTGGTTCTATGAAGCCAAATTTACTGGTAGGAGACTTTTTATTTGTATCCAAATTTTCTTATGGATATAGCAAGTATGCTGTCCCTTATGGAAGGTATTTNCCATTTGAAGGTAGATTTTTGTACAGTGAGCCAAAAAGAGGAGATGTTGCAGTTTTTAAATTTCCTGGCGACAACAAAACTGATTATATAAAAAGAATTATTGGACTGCCAGGAGATGAAATAAAAATTGTTAATGGGATAGTTTATGTAAATGGCAAGGAGCAAATAAAAAATAATATTGGAATATTTGAGGATATGCATAGATATGGTTATCTTGAGAAGTTTAATTTAATTGAAGAAGAAAATATTCTAGGAAAAAAGTATTTAGTTTTAGATGATATATCTTTTGATGGAGTTATAAATTCTAGTGATAACCAAAATAACTTTGATGTAAATAATACAAAAAATTATACAGTTCCTAATGATCATTTTTTTGTAATGGGCGATAATAGAGAGCACTCATCAGATAGTAGAATACTTTCACATGTAGGGTATGTACCTAAGGATAATCTGGTGGGAAAGGCTGCGCTTATTTTTTTATCAATAGAATATTCAAATAAAAATTTAAGTTTTTTGGGATTAAACTTTTTTAAGATACCAAAGTCTATAAGAATTAATAGAATAGGTAACACACTTAATTAATGAAAGTAAATGAACTTAAAAAAGAGTTTCATAATATTTCTCAATATGAAGATATTTTTTTACAAAAGGGAAATATTGAAAAAAAAAAGTATCAGAGATTAGAGTTTTTAGGAGATAAAGTTTTAGGTCTTACTCTAGCATCCTTATTATATGAAAAGCATAGTAACTATACAGAAGGAATGTTATCAAGAACTGTTGCTTATCTATGTTCTGGTAAAATTTTATGCAAAATAGCATATGATATTAAGTTAGATAGTTACTTTAAAGAAAAAAAAAAAAAAAATGACTGAAAAAGGTCTTGCTGACACATTAGAAGTAATAATTGGGGCTTATTATACCAATAATGGTTATAATAAAACTAAAAATATGGTTGATTGCCTTTGGAAAAACAGACTCAAAAATATAAGTAATATAAAACCAGATAGCAAAACTTTGCTTCAAGAGTGGAGTCAATCAAAAAAATTAGGTCTTCCAATATATAGTATAATAAAAAAAACTGGCCCAGATCATGATCCTTCATTTACTGTAAGAGTGGAAGTTAAAAAAAATAATTTTAAAATGGGTTTGGGTAAAACTGTTCAAGACGCAGAACAGGATGCAGCAGAACAATTTTTAAAAAAAATAAGAAAAGTTGATGAAAAAAAAACTAGTTCAGACTATTAAGCTAAGTATAGTAGGAGAAACAAATGTTGGAAAATCTACTTTACTGAATAACATTTTTAAGAAAAAATTATCAATAGTATCTAGAAAAGCTCAAACAACAATAAAGCAAAAAACTGGTATATTTTATTTTAATGACAAACAATTTATTTTCTTAGATACGCCAGGTATTTTTGGTTCAAATATGAAGTTATCTAGGAGTACCTTTAAGCAAGCTTCTAATTCAATATTAGAAAGTAATTTAGTTTTATTGATATTAGATGCAACTAAGAATAATTTAGAAAATTCATTAGAGATTATAAAATATATTAAAACTTTAGAAAAACAAGTCTTAATAGTAATTAATAAGATAGATTTATTAAAAAAAAAAGACTATTTACAAAAAATAGAAAATATTCAAAAAGTACTTAATTCAAAAAAGCTAATAACTATTTCAGCAATAAAATTCATTGGAGTTAAGTCATTGCTCAGTTATATAGAAAAAAATTTTGATTTTTTTTATAAAGAAGTTGTAACTAATAAAAATAATGCAATTAATTCAGATTTTGTAGAGGAAATAGTTAGAGAAAAGATTTTAAACACAATTCATGAAGAAGTCCCCTATAATTTAAAATTCAAAACAGAAAGTATATTAAAAAAAAATGATGGCAGTTATATTATTAATGTTTCTATTATAGTAAAAAAAAACTCGCAAAAACCAATAATTATTGGTAAATCTGGAGAGAAAATTAAAAAAATCAGCACTAGTGCAAGGTATGATTTAGAAAAAATATATAAAAAAAAAATTCATCTTTTTTTATATATTAAAGTAAAAAAAAATAGGCAAAAAATTGATAATATGGAAAGATAAAGCTATTGTCTTATCTAAAATGAATTATTCAGAAACCTCGTTAATACTTAAGGTTTTCACAATAAATAATGGTATACAAACAGGATTAGTTAGAGGTGGAAAAAAATTAAATAAAAGTAATATTTTTGAAACGGGAAATTTAGTTGCTTTGGAATGGAAAGGAAGAACAGAGGATACCTTAGGTGTATTTAATTGTGAGTTACTAGAAGCAAATTCTGCTATATTTATTAATGATAGTAAAAAGTTTATGTCCATTATTTCAATGTTAAATTTAATAGAGTTTTGTTTTTTAGAAAATGAGAGTGAAAATGAACTTTTTATTAAAAGCTATGAACAAATTAAAGATATTTTAAATAATAAAGATTCTTGGTTAGAGGGTTACGTAAAATGGGAATTGCTACTATTAAATAAAATTGGCTATGGATTACAGTTGAATAGGTGTATTGTTTCTAATTCAATTAAAAACTTGGTATTTGTATCACCAAAATCTGGGTGTGCAGTGAGTAGAACTGTTGCTGCTGGATATGAAAAAAAATTATTAACATTACCAGAATTCCTAATTTCAGAAAAAAGTCCAAATTTGCAGAATATTAGGGAAGGTTTAAGTCTTACTACTTTTTTTTTAATTAAATTTGCTAAATCAATTAATAAAAGTTTACCGTTTACTAGAGAGTATTTTATAGATAGTATTTAGCAATGAATATTCTAAATAAAGTCAGCAGTTTTATTGATAATATAAATATTAAAATTGGAAAGTTATTTTCTTGGCTTTTACTTTTAATGGTATTGATAACTTGCTTAATAGTTATCCTTAGATATTTATTTAATATAGGTTTTATTTGGATGCAAGAATTAGTAAGGTTTTTTTATGCAGCAGTTTTTCTCTTATGTGCTGCTTATACCTTAGCTGAAGACGCTCATGTAAGAGTAGATATTTTTTATTCAAAATTATCAATTAAAAATAAATATATAATTAATTTATTAGGGTCTTTGATTTTTTTAATGCCAGTTTGTTTTATTACTTTTTATTATTCTTTTAGCTATGTCATAAATTCTTGGACTCAACTAGAGGGTTCATTAGAAGAAAGAGGACTTCATGCAGTTTTTATTATGAAAACTTTTATTTGGATTTTTTCATTTATGTTGTTTGCGCAAGGTATTTCAACTATTGTAGCTAGTATAAAGAAAATTAGGAGTTAAATTATGATTTCTCAAGAATTTATGCTGACATGTATGTTAGGTTTTTTATTTATTTCTTTATTATCGGGCTTCCCTGTTGCATTTACTATTTCAGGCGTTTCATTATTATTTTCTTTTCTTGGTGCGGCTTTGAATATTTTTGATATGTCATTTGTTTCAGCTTTTCCAAATAGAATTTATGGAATAATGACTAATGATCTTTTAATATCAGTACCTCTTTTTGTTTTTATGGGCGTTATGTTACAGAAATCTAAAATAGCTGAAGAGCTAATTGAGTCCATGGGGATATTAATGCAAAATATTAGGTCTGGTCTTACTATTTCCGTAACTTTAGTAGGTGCCTTATTGGCTGCATCAACAGGGATTGTTGGAGCTACAGTTGTTACTATGGGTTTGCTATCTTTGCCAACAATGTTAAAACAAGGCTATTCTCCAAAATTAGCCACTGGTACTATATGTNCTGCGGGTACTTTGGGGCAAATNATTCCTCCATCTATAGTTTTAATANTNTTAAGTGANCAAATATCAGCATCTTACCAACAAGCACAACTTGCTCTTGGAAATTTTTCTCCTGANTCAGTAAGTGTNACTGANTTATTTTTNGGAGCACTAATTCCAGGGCTATGTTTAGTATTTATGTATGTATGCTGGCAAATAATTAATTCATTTATTAATCCTAGTAGTATTCCCAAAAAAAAAGTAGTCGTAGCTGAAAATATAAATGCTCTCTATATAAAAATTTTTAAAGCACTAATTCCTCCACTAATATTGATAATTTCAGTTTTAGGTTCAATTTTAGCAGGGCTTGCAACTCCAACTGAGTCAGCAGGTGTAGGAGCGCTTGGAGCAATTCTACTGGCCTTTTTAAAAAAACAACTCTCATATGAGGTTTTTAAACAGGTTGTACAAGATACTGCAAAAACTACATCAATGGTATTTATAATTTTAGTAGGAGCAGCATTATTCTCNTTAGTATTTAGAGGNTATGGTGGAGATGAAATAGTAGCTCATTTTTTAACTAATGTAGAAGGTGGTGTAGTAATATCAATTATTATAACAATGGCAGCTATATTTATTTTNGGNTTTTTTTTNGAAGTCTTTGAAATAATTTATGTGGTAGTACCAATAATAGGACCAGCTATACTAATGATGGGAGTTGATCCATTATGGTTTGGTATAATGATAGCTATAAATCTACAAACCTCTTTTTTAACGCCTCCATTTGGCTTTGCTTTATTTTATTTAAGAGGAGTTGCTCCTCCATCAGTAAAAACCACTGAAATTTATTATGGGGCTATCCCTTTTGTTATTATTCAATTGCTGATGCTTTTTATTTTATGGCATTTTCCAGAACTAGCTACTTATCTTCCTAAAGTAATTTACAATTAGCTTTTTTTAGTATCTACTGTATNCATANATAANNNGCTTTATTNGTATAAATGCTAAACAATAATAAAATAGAAGTATGGGGTTATAAAACTTTTAGACCTTTTAGAATTTATTGGGCTTTACATGAATATAATTTAAACTTTAAAAAGTATAAAATAGGTTCAAGGACAGGAGAAACTCAAACTAATGAATATCTTAAAATAAACTCTAAAGGAAAAATACCTACTTTTAAACATAATAATATTACTATTACGGAAAGTGCAGCAGCTGTTTCTTACATCATAGATAATTTTAAAAAGCCAAAAGATTTTTACATACCAAAAACTTTAGCTGAAAAAGCAAAACTAGAAGAATGGTGTATTTTTTCACTCATGGAGTTAGATTGTCTATCTATATACATATTAAGAAGACATGAGAAAACAGAAAACCTAGGTTTGGCACATATTTATGGAGAGGCTGATAATGCTATAAAAACAGCAAGAATGCATTTTGAAAAAATGATAGGAGCTTGTGAAAAATATGTACCAAAAAATTCATGGTTGTTTGGTGATAGTCCATCCAAGGCAGATATAATATTTACTAGCTGCCTTATTCACTGTAATAGTTTTAATTTAAAAATCAAAAGCGATAACATTAATCTCTATATGGAAAGAGCAAAAAGTAGGAAAATTTTTCAAACTGCATATAAAGATTGTTTTAATGATTAATTTTTTTTAAGGAGTGAAATTAAATATGAAAAAAAAGGGACCTTTATCGGGAGTAAAAATACTAGACTTGACTGCAATGGTATCTGGCCCTACTGCTACAATGATGTTAGGTGATCAAGGAGCGGATGTTATTAAAGTTGAGCCATTAGAAGGAGAATTAATGAGAAAAGTTGGAGATGATTTAAATGGAATGACTAATGCATTTCTCTGCTGCAATAGAAGCAAGCGTTCTATTACCTTAAATTTAAAAAATAAAAAAGGTTTAAATATCCTAAAAAAACTAATTTTAGCATCAGATGTATTTGTTCAAAACTTCAGACCAGGAACAGTTGAAAGAATGGGGATAGGGTATGAAAAAATAAAAAAAATTAATCCAGAGTTAATATATGTTTCTATTAGCGGCTTTGGAGAAAAAGGTCCTTACTCTAAACAAAGAGTCTATGATCCTGTGATACAGGCTCTTTCTGGTTTAGCTGATATTCAGAGAGACCAAGTTACCGGTATTCCAAAACAAGTTAGAACTATTATTCCAGATAAAACTACTGGTTTGGCCACAGCACAGGCAATTAGTACAGCATTGTTTTATAGAGAAAGGTATGGTAAGGGACAACATTTAAAATTAGCTATGCTTGATGTAATGATAGCATATTTATGGCCTGAAGGTAGTTCAGCTCTATCATTCGTAGGTAAGGAAAAAAATCCATCTTTAGCACAATTAGGATTAGATTTAGTATTTAAAACTAAGGACAAAAAATATATAACTGCTGGAGCAGTTACAGACAAAGAATGGAGAGGTATGTGTATAGCATTTAATAGATTAGATTTAATAAAAAATAAAAAGTTTTCTACTCCTAAAGCAAGAGTAAAGTACAAAGAGGAAAGAAGAAAATTTATTTCAGATGAGATTTCTAAATATAAAGCATCAGAAATCTTAAAAGCATTTCAAAAAGAAGAAGTTCCTAGTGCACCTATTTTATCTAGAGTAGAACTACTAAAAAATAAACAAATTAAAGCTAATAAAATAATAAACTTTTATACTAGTAAAGTATTTGGTAAAATTAGAGCTCCAAGACCGGCTGCTATTTTTTCAAAAACTCCTACAACTGGAAAAAAATTGGCACCATTATTAGGAGAAAATAGCTTAGAAATTTTAAAAGAACTAAATTATTCTAAAGAAGAAATAAGTTCCTTTTTAAAAGAAAAAATAACATCAAAATAATTTAACAGTAATTAGCTGCTTAGGTTTATAAATCCTTGTTCAGCAAAAGGAGACCTTAATCTTGCTAAGTTTTTAAAATTACTCCAACTTTCATATATTTGTTTATTTAACTTTCCTTCACTAGCTGTTTCTGCTACCACATCATTTGATATTTCTATCATAGTTTTGAAAACAGATTTAGGAAAGTTTAAAACTTCAACATTGTGTTCCTTTATTAATTTCTGCTGAGCATCAGAGTTTGCTGCAGTAAACTCTGAAAGCATTCTGTTATTTTCTGCTTCACAAGCAACCTTTACAATAGTTTTTAAATCATCTGGTAGAGAGTTAAATGATTCTAAATTTATTGAACATTCCAGAACTGAACTAGGTTCATGAATTCCAGGTCCATAATAAAATTTAGTAATTTTATAAAAACCAAAAGCTAAGTCATTCCATGGTCCAACCCACTCTGTTGCATCAATAGCTCCTGACTGAAGAGCTGGCATTATTTCTCCGCCAGGAAGTGCAACTGCAGTTCCTCCCATTCTATTTAAAACTTCAGCCGCTAGGCCAGGTATTCTCATTTTTAAGCCTTTGAAGTCATCATTAGAGTTAATTTTTTTTAAAAACCATCCCCCCATCTGTGTTCCTGAGTTCCCCGCCATAAAAGATTTTAAACCAAATTTGCTGTAAAGTTTATCCCATAATTCTTGACCACCTCCGTAATTAATCCATGCGTTATGTTCTTGTGCAATCATTCCACCAGGCACTGCTCCAAAAAAAGGAGTTGACTTGTTTTTATTAATCCAATAGTAGGGTGAAGCATGAAACATTTGAGCTTTATTTTCCCTTACAGCATCAAAGCTTTCAAAAGCAGGTACAAGCTCTCCTGCTGCAAAAAGCTTTATATTCAACCTTCCTTCAGACATTTTTTTAATTCTATCTGCTAATCTCTGAGCTCCAGTACCTAGGCCAGGAAAGTTCTTTGGCCAGGTAGTTACAAGTTTCCAATCAAAAGTTTTACTTATACCTGAAGTTGCTTTTGCTGGGTTTTTTGGAGTTCCACTATCACCACATGATGATAACAACCCGGTTGCCGTTACGAGTCCTGCTGTTTTTAGTAATTTTCTTCTAGAAATTTTTTTTTGTGACATGGATCCTCCTATAATTTAATATAATATAATCTTATATTTATATTTTTTAAATACTTTTTTGAATTTACTATTAGTAGCCAAAATATTTAGGTAAGAAAAAAATATATATTAACCAAGTTAATATAGTTAGTGGAATGCCACATCTAACATAATCATGAAATCTGTAATGACCAGGAGCCATTACTAATAGATTTGTCTGGTATCCAAAAGGAGTACAGAAAGATATATTGGATGCTAAAATAATTGTAATAATAAATGCCATAGGATCAACATTGAAGGCGTATGATAAATTAATAGCAATAGGCATAAAGATTATGACTGTTGCATTGTTTGTTAAAAAGTTTGTAAATATTGTTACTAAAATAAACATACTGCAAAGAACAAAAGATACGGGTTTATCATTTAAAAGAAACATTAAATTTTTAACTATTAGTTGAGCTCCTCCAGATGTTTCTAAAGCAGTTCCGTATGCTAACATTGAGGCAATAGTTATATAAATTCTTTTATTAATCGCATTAGCAGCTCTATTAATAGATAAAGCGTTAGTTAATACCATAGCCGAAGCTCCTATTATGGAAGCTGTAGCTAAGTCTATTAACCCAGAGGCTGCAGTTAAAATAGTAGTTAAAAATATTACGGAAGAACGATATAGTTTCTTTTTTTGTGGCAAATATTTTCTTGTCCAATCTATTAAAACAACATCAGAATTATTTTTTAAACTAGATATTGCACTTTCTGTACCTTGAACCAATAATACATCACCAGCTAACAAAGGAATTTCTGTAACTCTATCTTTAAGCATACGAGATCTTCTAAGTAAACCTAGTACAATGCAACCAGTAAAGTTTCTAAACCTAATTTGCTCTAAATCTTTTCCTATCATTTCTGAACTAGGGGCTACTAATACTTCAGCTAATACTCTCGAGTCCTTAACTAGATTTTTATCTATTTCAACTAAATCTCCACTAAGATCTCTTGTTAATTGAGGTTGTAATTGATCATCTAACTTTGAAATTCCTTCTTCTAAAGATTTTCTAGTTGCTGCTAAAACTATTACATCACCAACTTTTAAAACTAGATTTTGAATAGGAGGATAAAAGGCATGTTCACCTCTTTGAATAAAAAGAATATTACTATTATCTAACTCATTAATATTATTATTTTCAATTTTTAATTGAAGTAACTTAGAGTTTTCTTTTACTTCTATTTCAGCAAGAAACTGTCTTGCATCTCTTGCAAAAGGGTTTTTGAAAGTTTGCTGTTTAGGTAATAACCTTGGGATTACCAAGAGTGTAAATATAATACTAGGTAGGGCAATTATTAATGCTGGTATTGACATATCAAGTAACCCAATAGGCTGTATATTAAAACCAGTAACTATACCTGCTCCAATAAGGTTCGTACTTGAACCCATTAAAGTTGTCATTCCTCCAAGCATACTTACATAAGATAGAGGTAAAAGAGTTTTGCTTACATCTATATTATTTTTTTCCACTAATGCAGCTATCAAAGGAATAAACATAACCACTATTGGAGTATTGTTCATTACTGAACTTAATACAGCTACACATATTAAAATTATAGAAAAAAGAATAATAGTATTAATCTTATTTTCTATTTCAAAAAGCCTTGCTATAGAGCTAATTGCTCCAGTTGCTACCATTCCTTCTGCCATTATTAATAACGCCATTACCGTAATTAAACCTGGATTTGCAAATCCGGTCAGTAAGTTGCTGATTCCATTATTTTGTTCGTTTGCAAATATGACTTGAATAATTGCTAAAGCTGATAATAATCCTATGGATACTGTTTCCATTGGAAACTTATCAATAACAAAAAAGAATAGAGCCACAACTCCTACCACTATTGTTAAAACGGCTAAAATATTATAATCAAAAATCATTTTTCTTTTATTTTAAAGTCACTTAAAATTCTTTTTCTATCTTGGTCTAAACTGGGAGGTGCTTTCCTATATTTTTTATCTTTAAAGTTAGATAGCTTTATAGGATTTCCTGCAACTTTTATTTTTACTTTATCTTTCAAAAAAACATCTACAACCATATTTCTATCTAAAATTTGTTGTAACTCTAATGCTTCTTTAATATTATTTAATTTGGATACAGGCACACCAAATAAATCTAACTGGAATACCCAATAACTAGCTTTTTTTTTATTAAATACTTTTTCTAGATATTTTTTTAACTTTTCCGCATTTTTAAGTCGCATATCATTAGTTTTAAAATATTTTAATTTTAACAAACTCTCTGAAGAAGTTGCATGGCAAAGCTTTTCAAATAATGTATCATTTCCAGCTGCAATAGCTATATAGGCATCTTTGCATTTAAAGCATTCAAAGGGAGCTATCGAAGGATGTCTGCTTCCTATTTTTTTAGGAATTTTCTTTTCACAAAAGAATCTTGATACAGCATTTTCAAGTATAGCTATTTGACAATCTAGCATAGATATATCTATATAACTTCCTTTACTTGTTATGTTTCTTCTTATTAATGCAGATTGAATTCCAATTGTAGTAAATAATCCCGCCGTAATATCTCCTATTGAAGTGCCTACTCTAACAGGATCCTGCTTTTCGTATCCTGTAAGACTCATAATTCCTCCTAAGGCTTGGACTATTAAGTCATATGCCGGTTTTCTTGACATTTTTCCTGTTTGGCCAAACCCAGAGCAAGATGCATAAACTAGTTTAGGGTTAATTTTAAATAAATTATTTTTTTTTAATCCAAGTTTTTCCATTGTTCCTGGTCTAAAGTTTTCAACTAAAACATCAGCTTTTTTAATCAGTTGAAGTAATATATTTAAATCCTTATCCAGTTTCAGGTTTAATTTTATTGATTCTTTTCCTCTGTTTAGAGATGTAAAGTAAGTTGAAATATTTTTGTAAAAAGGACCAAACTTTCTTGAGTCATCACCGTGTAAAGACTCTACTTTTATTACTCTAGCACCTAAGTCAGCTAGTTGCATTGTAGCATAAGGGCCTGCTAATACTCTTGTAAGGTCAATTACAATTATTCCTTTTAAAGGAGGAAGATTTTTTACGTATTTTGTTTTTTCCATAAATCAAATATATCTAAAGTTGTATTAAAAATTTTATCTAATTGATTTTTTTTAATAATAAACGGAGGCATAAAGTAAATAACATTTCTTAAGGGCCTAGCCCATACNCCTCTNTTNANATACTCTTTACGNAGCCANTTTAGNTTNATTNTATTCATATCATTAAGTTCTATTACTGCAATAGCNCCAATATACCTTGTTGNTTTAACAAAANTATATTTNTGAAATCTAGNTAANTTTCTGGNAAAGTAATTTTCAATTTTTTTTACTTTATTTAAAACATTATATTTTTTTATATAACTTAAGGTAGCATTTGCTGCTGAGCAAGCTAATGGGTTTGCCATATATGTAGGACCATGCATAAATTCAATATTCTCTTTTTTCCCTAAAAATGCATTAAATATTTTTTTTGTAGACACTGTTGCACTTAAACTCATTATACCTCCAGTAAGGCCTTTTCCAATACAAACAATGTCAGGCTTTGCAATAGACTGATGAAATGCAAACATTGTACCTGCTCGCCCAAAACCTGTAGCAATCTCATCTAGAATTAATAGGATATTAAATTTTTTTTTTAATTGATAAATTTTATTTAAAATCTCTGGAGAATATATTTTCATTCCACCNGCGCATTGAATTAAGGGTTCTATAATTATTCCAGCGATTTTATCTTTATTTTTTCTTAAAACATTTTCTAAATTATTTTCAAGTTTTTCATTATAAGGTAGATCTAAAAAAAAGTTTTTATTTAAATAGTTGCCAAATATAGAGTGCATGCCTTCATCAGGATCACATACAGACATTGCACCGCTAGTATCCCCATGATAACCATTTTTAAAATGTATAAATTTTTTTTTTTCTTTATTTCCTTTATTTATCCAAAATTGAACTGCCATTTTAAGGGCCACCTCAATAGACACAGATCCAGAATCTACAAAAAAAACTTTTTCTAAATCATTTTTTATTAATGACGTAATTTTTTTAGATAATTCTATTGCTTGGCTGTGTATTAATCCTCCAAACATTACATGAGGCATAGTATTAAGTTGTTTTGTTACAGCTTTTATTAGAAATGGATTATTATAGCCTAAGCAAGATGTCCACCAAGAGGATATCGAGTCTATCAAAACCTGTCCATTTTCTAAAATTATATTACATTCTTTAGTTTTTACTGCTTTATCAGGTGCTAAAACACTTTGCATTTGAGTATAAGGAAGCCATAAATGATTTAAATCTTTATGCATTATTAGAGATAGATCTTTTTTCTGAATTCAGTCCTAAAGTATCAAATAAAATAGCATCTCTATTTTTGTCGGGGTTAGGGGCAGTTAAAAGCACATCTCCTTGAAAAATTGAGTTTGCTCCTGCAAAAAAAGCAAGAGCTTGAGTGCTATCATTCATTTGAGTTCTGCCAGCTGATAACCTTATGTAGGACTTAGGCATCATGATTCTGGCAACTGAAATTGTTTTAATAAGGTCAAAAGGATTTAAATCTTTTTTGTTTTCTAAGGGAGTTCCAGGTATTTTAATTAATTGATTCAATGGAACGCTTTCAGGGTGTTTTGGAAGGTTTGCGAGTGTTTTAAGCATATCTATTCGGTCTTTTAATGTTTCTCCCATTCCTAAAATACCTCCACAGCAAACTTTTAAACCTNCNTTTCTAACATTATTAAGTGTATTTAAGCGATCTTCAAATTTTCTAGTGGTTATAATTTTTTTATAATAGCTTTCTGATGTATCTACATTATGGTTATAGTAATCAAGGCCAGCCTTNGCTAGTTTTTCAGCTTGCTCGGTATTTAGCATACCTAAAGTAGCGCAAGTTTCTAAGCCTAAGGATGAAACTTTTTTTATCATTTTACAAACTACTTCTAAATCTCTATCAGTTGGATTTCTCCATGCTGCTCCCATACAAAACCTTGTAGAACCATTTTTTTTTGCAATAACTGCTGCTTCCTCTACTTTTTCAATTTCTATTAACTTTTCTTTTTTTAAATTAGTATTGTGGTGGGCACTTTGAGGACAATATGAGCAATCTTCCGGACAAGAGCCTGTTTTAATGCTTAATAGAGTACTTAATTGAACTTTGTTATTTTTAAAGTTTTTTCTATGTATACTATGAGATTTGTATAAAAGGTCATTAAATGATAAGTTAAATAACTTTTTTACCTCAGAATACTTCCAATTATGTCTTATAGTTTTAATTTTTTTCATAATTATTTATAATAATATAGGATTAAAAAATATGCTATTTGATAATTACNANANATTTATAAATAATAAACTTAAAGAAATTTCTAGTAAAGATCAATTTAGACAACTTAAAGTTAGTAAAAGAAGTAAAAATAGCTATGTGATCAATGATAAAGTAAAACTTTTATCATTTGCTTGTAATGATTATTTGTCGTTAAGTACAGATAAAAGACTAATTGAGGCTGCACAAAAAGCAACTGTAAAATTTGGAACAGGTTCAGGTGCGTCTAGGCTTATTACTGGCAATAATCCTCTATATAATAAATTAGAAAGTAACTTAAGAGAAATAAAAAAAACTGAAGCATGCATTGTATTTGGAAGCGGGTTTTTGGCAAACTTAGGAGTGATATCTGCACTAGCTAATAAAAACGACTTAATTTTGATAGATAGTTTAAGCCATTCTTCCAGCTTTATGGGTGCTAAATTGACAAAGGCAAAAGTGATTAAATATAAGCATAATTGCATTATTGATTTAGAAAAAAAACTTATTAAATATAGAAAGAAATATCATAAATGCATGATTTTAACTGAGGGTGTATTTAGTATGGATGGTGATATTTCTCCTCAAGAAGAGATCTCATATTTAAAAAATAAATATAATGCACTTTTTATTTTAGATGATGCTCATGGTTTAGGAGTTTTAGGCGATGGAACAGGAAGCAATAGTATATTTAAAAATAAAATAAAGGTTGATGTTTACGTAGGAACTCTTTCAAAGTCTGTAGGAAGTTATGGAGGTTTTATCTGTGGAAAGAAAAGTTTGATAGACTTTTTAGTTAATAGGTGTAGAACTCAGATATATACAACAGGGTTACCTCCGGCGGTATTAGCTGCCTCTATAAGAGGTATTAGTATTATAGCATCTTCGCCTAATTTAGTTAAAAAGCCCTTAGAAAATGCAATATATTTTTGTAATATTATGGGATTTAACAAACCACAAAGTCCAATTGTTCCTGTAATAATGAAAGAAGAAAAAAATGTAATTGAAGCTTGTAATTTATTAAGAAAAAGTGGGTTTTTGGTAGGAGGTATAAGGCCTCCAACTGTGCCACAAGGCACTGCAAGGCTAAGGTTGGCTTTTAATAGTTCACATAGTAAATTAAAAATCAAAGAATTAGCAAAACTTATTAAGGATATGTTGTAACTTGAATAAAAAAAATGCATTCTTTATTACATCAACAGGTACAGAACTTGGAAAAACTTTTCTATCTGAAAAAATTATAAAAGAATTAGTTTCTAGAGGCTTTTCTATAGACTGTTATAAACCAATATTAAGTGGTTTTAATAAGAAAAATTATGAAACTTGTGACAGTGCTAAATTATTAAAGGCATCAAAAAAAAAAGTAACAATTGCTAATATTAAGAAAATTACTCCATGGTTATTTAAAATGCCAGTTGCACCAACCATTGCTGCCGAGCATGAGAGAAAGCATTTTACTTATCAAAATATTAAAAGTTGGTGTTTAAAAAAAAAACAATCTTCCCATAGCAACTTTATGTTATTTGAGGGAGCAGGAGGGATAATGGTGCCAATAGAGAGGCGTAAAACTTTTGTAGATTTATTTAAAGACATTAATGTTCCAGTTATACTGTTAGTAGGATCTTATTTAGGAACTGTGAGTCATACCCTAAGTGCAGTTGATAATTTAAATCAAAGGAAAATAAAAATTATAAATATTGTATTAAATGAAGGTTATAAAAGCAGTAAAAAAACCTTTTCTCANAACNTAAAACTTCTTAAATCNAGTATTAAANAAAAAACAATAATNAGNTCACTGTCAACAAATCCTGANGCAAGTTCTAANCAGGTTAAATTAATAACAAATGATATAATNAAATACTTTNNAAAAATGGCTTAAAAGTTGCTTATTTAAGCTATGTTTAATTTAGTAACTATAAAAAGTAATTTACTAAAACTTTTTTTTATATGTGCATTGCTCATATTAAACAAATATTCATTTGCTCAACCTATAGAATATTTAATTAAAAAAATACTCTCTCAAGATGAAAGTATNAATTCATCTAAAATTTTGATAGAAAAAAGTAAAAGTGATGTATCTTCAGCTTGGTCTGCTTACACTCCTAAACTAAATCTGACAATTCCATTAGGCAGAGAGTTGCTAATAAATAATGATAGCGCTAACACAGATTTAAACTTCTATGAGCTAGACGCTAAAATAACTCAAAATATTTATGATTTTGGTGCTACACACAGTAAAATTAGTATAGCAAAAAATCAGTTAGAAGCTTCAAAAGTATCAAATAAAAATGTGAAAAGCACAAAAATTTTNGAATCTCTTTCTGCTTATTTAAATTATATGAAAAGTTATAATGTACTTAAATATGCAAAAGAGTCTGAAAATAGAATAAAAAGTGTTACAAGGTTAGAGAATGAAAAGGTTGCAAGAGGGGCAGGGTTGGCATCTAATGTTCTCCAGTCAAAAGCAAGGCTAGCTGGTGCTAGGTCAATTAGAGTCAGATTTGAAGGAGATTTGGCAATATCTAAGAATAGATTTTTTAATGTTTTTAGAGAAATTCCAAATGAATTTTCTACTTTTAAAGAACCAGTATTACCTATAAATTTATTACCTGTTTCAGAAGAAGAAGCAATAAAAATAGCAAGAGAAAACAATATAGCTTTAAAGTTAAGCAGTATAAATTTAAAAAATTCCCAAACAAAAATAAAAGGTACTAAGGCAAAGTTTTTACCTTCTTTGAAAGCTGTAGCGCAATATAAAAATAAAAGAAATGTTGCTGGTTTAGATGGTACAGAAGTTGATCATACATATAAGATAGAAATGAGTTACCCTATATCTATTGGTGGTCCATTTGGTCTATTTTACAAAGAAAATTCAGATTATAAGTCTTCTATGAGCCAATATATGGCAACAAAATATAATCACGATAAATTAGAAAGAGATTTAGAAGAGAGTATAAGTAATTCTTGGCAAACAAAAGATATAGCTAAAAAAAATTATGAATTTCTAGAAAATCAAGCTAATATTTCTGGAGAGTTTTTTGATTTGGCAATGAAAGAAGTCAAGCTAGGTAATAGGCAATTAATAGACATATTGTCTTCAGAGACAGCTTACATTAATGCAAAAAGTTCTGCAGAAAATGCAAAAACAGAGTATCAGCTCGCAGTTTACCAGCTTTTATTTGCCATAGGAGTATTGGACGAAAATATTTTTAAAAGCAATCANTCTNAAAAAACAATAAACAATAAATTAGTTTCTAATAAATATGAGAAAAAACCTAAGAATATATTAAAAAGTCAAAAAGTCAAAAAGTCTAATACAGACAAACCTAGTAATTTAAAAGAAAAGAGTATTTTGGATAGCAATAAGAAATCTGAGATAGTAAAAATAAATTATAAAGACGAAGAAATACAGGAACAAGCTAAAANAATCAATTTTNATNAAAATAATAACTTAAAACCTACTACTATAATAAGTAATGATAGCAAAACTTTAGTAAATAATAATAAATTTGAACCTATAACTTTAATTAAAAATAATAACTCTTTAAAAATTGAAAAAATAAATAAAAAAATTGATGCTAAAGATATAAAAGAAAATTTATTAGATTCTTCTTTACCAAAAGAAGAAAATAGTATTTTTAAAAATGTTTCAAAAGAGTATAGAGTTCAAATAGGAGCTTTTAGCAAACTTTCTAATGCTAAAAGATTTTTAGGAAATATAGAGAATATTAACTTGAAATTGGTGAAATTTATAATTGAAGAAGATTCTTCTAAAGGATTATTTAAGATATTAAGTATTAAAAATTTTAACAAAAAAAAAGGACGTAATATCTGTCAAAGCTTAAAGAATAAAGACATTAATTGTGTGCTATCAACAATTTAGTAATCCTATAAAATTATGTATAATAGTCGTTAATATTATAGGTAATAAAAATGGCTACAGAAGATAAAAATCTAAAATCTGGTCTAAAAAAAAAAGTAACCAATAATTCTGAAGGTGAAGAATTTAANATAGCACAAAGTCTTGATGAGAGTGAGTTAAACAACTTGGTAAATTCACCAAGTTTAGAGACTTTATCTCCAGTGGAAAATGTTGATGAAAGCCCTGGAACTCCAGTAGAAAGTTTTCCTGAAAACAATAATCAAACTTCAATTACAGGTGATACAGAACAAGTCATAAATACTAACGAATTAGAAGGATTAGCTAACAATGCTGCTCCACAAGAAGGTTTTAGTAATAATGTATCTGAAGATTTTACAATTGGAAATGAAATACCACCAAGTGTAGAGACACTTCAAGGTTCTCCAGCACAAGGAATTACAAATATTCAAGAATCGGAATACGAAGATACTAATATTCAAAATATTCCTCCAGAAACTTTAGATCAAATTGGTGCCCCTGAGACTATTATATCAGATTCTTTAGAAAATATCGATAATCAGAATGAAGAAGAGATTACTACAATACCTCCAGAAGAAACTATTGTTAATGCAGGGCCAATTAATAGTGTTCTTGAAAGTTTGCCACTTGAGGATACAAATATTATTGAAGAAGGACCTCAAGAAGAAACATTGATGCTTGCAAGACCAGAGGAAACTCAAGTTGTTGAAGAAGACAGTAATGAAGAGCAAATTTCAGAAGATGTAGTTCAATTTGCTCCTGAACAAAGTTTAACTGCAGGTAGACCCTCTCAAACTTTAACCGATGCTGAAGAGACAGTTTTAGCAGAAAGTAGTATTAGTCCAGAAGAGTCAGATATATCTGGAAGACCATCTGAAGAAGAATCTGAATCTAATCAAAATTTACAATTGGCAGAGGTAGATATAGATACCTCTACTCAGTTAAAACCTGAAAATACTAATGCTAAGGGAAATCCTCAAGAAGGAATTACATTGGAAGTATTCCGTGATTCTGAGGACACACTAATACCACCAGAAAATATAACAACATTAGCAGGACTTCCTCAGGAAGGTGAAGTGCCAGAAAGTGCTGCTGAGGAGTCAATTCAAATAACAAAAATTGAACCATTAAAGCCAACTGAGGAAAGCTTGCAGGATTATGTTAATAATAGGGCTGAAAAAGTTTTAGAAAAAAGTTTAGAAAAAGGCGAAACCCCTCAAGAAGCAGCTATAGCAGCACTTCAAGCAGGCAAAGAAGCAGCAAAGGAAGTTTCTTCAGACTCTGAGGAAATGAAAGAGTTGTCTTTCAATTTAGGTGAAAATATTATCAATGATATCAATAATAAGATAGAAAAAATCCAAAATACAATTGAAGAAAATAAACAACAGGAAATTGAAGTAGCTGAAGCAACAACAGAACCACAAGTTGCAGACGCAACAACAGAACCGCAAGAACAAGTAGAACCACAAGTTGCAGACGCAACAACAGAA
>NHEU02000040.1 GCA_002171495.2 Alphaproteobacteria bacterium TMED93 | reverse complement strand
ACTCTGAATATTATTTATTATGTGCTATTCTAAGTATTAGTATAGTAATTTTACCCTATATAACTATAAAGATATTACAGGAGAGTTTAAAATAGAATGTTAAAATATTTTCATAAATATGCGAATCCTGGGAAGTTTTTAACTTTAGCTTTGCCTGTAAGAAAAATTATGGGAATAGTTTCTATAGGCGTAGTAACTGTAGGTCTTATATTTGCTTTATTTTTATCTCCACCAGATTATCAGCAAAAAGAAACAGTTAGAATAATGTATATTCATGTACCAGCTGCTTGGATGAGTTTAATGATATACGCATTTATTTTTTTTAGCAGTGTTGTGTTTTTAGTTTGGAAGTTTCCGCTGTTTTTAATATTAGCTAAAGAATCAGTTACTATAGGAGTAATTTTTACTTTCACTGCACTCTTGACTGGTTCTTTATGGGGAAAGCCTACTTGGGGAACTTATTGGGTCTGGGATGCAAGACTAACTTCCTTTTTAGTGTTATTTTTTATTTATTTAGGCCTAAAACTAATTATGGATTCATTTTCCTATTCTTCTAAAGGGGATTATGCTTTTGGATACTTAGCATTAATAGGAGGATTCAATTTACCTATAATTAAATTTTCTGTAGATTGGTGGAACACGTTACATCAACCAGCTAGTATACTAAGAACCGGTGGAATTTCCATCAGCAGTGAGATGTTAATACCCTTGTTTTTAATGGCTATAGGTTTCTTATTTCTTTTTATTTATATTTTATTAGTTTCAGTAGAAATAAATCTCAAAAAAAGAAAAATAATATATTACAAGAATAAACCAGATAACTAAAATGATAGACGAAATATTAAATTTTATTAACATGAATGGTCATAGTTTTTACATATGGACAGCATACTTTATTCCATTAACATTAATTTTTTCTTATATATTAATACAAAGAAGTAAATTAAAACGTATGAAAAAATATGAAACAAAAATATAAGAGACTAAATATTTTATTAATTTTTATGTTTGCTATAGCTAGTACAATTTTTTTTGTCTTAAAAGCTTTAGAAGAGAAAATAGTTTTTTTTTATTCCCCTACAGACATTCTTAATAAGGAAATTAGTTTAAGTGAATTGATAAGAGTTGGTGGTTTAGTTGTAGATAATAGTATAGTTTTCGATAGTAGTGGTTTAGAAGTTTTATTTAGTATTACCGATAAAAAAAACGTACTTCTTATTTCCTACAAGGGAATATTACCAGATTTATTTAGAGAAGGGCAAGGAATAGTGGCAGAAGGAAGTATAAATAAAGGAAAAAAAGTTTTTTTAGCAAAAAAGGTTTTAGCAAAACATGATGAAAATTATATGCCACCAGAAATAGAAAAAATGATAAGAAACTAACATGTTGCCAGAAATAGGACATATTTTTTTGATTATTTCTTTCTTGCTTTTTTCAGCACAGTTAGTTTTTTCTTTAAAATTTAATTCATTAGATTTAAAATATTCTTTTTTTGATGTTGTAAAAAGGCTTTCTTTTTTTTCATATATTTTAGTAATATCCTCTTTTTTTATTTTAATAATAAATTATGTATCTTCAGACTTTAGTGTTCTAAATGTATACAACAATACACATACAAATAAACCACTAATTTATAAAATTAGTGGAACCTGGGGCAATCATGAAGGGTCATTGCTAATGTGGTTAGCAATTTTATCATTATATGGATTATTGTTTTTAACTTTTACAAAAAATTTACCTAAACGGTTTGCATTTAAAGTAATGGTAACATTAGCTTTAGTAAATTTAGGATTTATTGGTTTTACAGTATTTACTTCAAACCCTTTTATTAGAACTTTTCCAGTACCTAGTGAGGGATTAGGATTAAACCCTGTTCTTCAGGATCCTGGACTAGCTTTTCATCCTCCACTTTTATACCTTGGTTATGTTGGGCTAACCATTCCTTTTTCTTTTTCAATCGCAGCTTTATTACAAGGGGAAGTTACAAGGGAATGGGCTAAATGGGTAAAGCCTTGGATTTTAATATCATGGATTTTTTTAACTTTGGGTATTACGTTGGGATCATGGTGGGCTTACTATGAGCTAGGATGGGGAGGATGGTGGTTTTGGGACCCAGTTGAAAATATATCTTTATTGCCTTGGCTTCTTACTACTGCCTTATTGCATTCTGTCAAAGTAACAGAAAAGAGAGACGGGTTAAAAAGTTGGACAATTTTATTATCTATACTCGCTTTTTCATTAACATTATTAGGAACTTTTATTGTACGATCTGGTTTGCTAACATCTGTACATGCTTTTGCTTCGGATCCAGCAAGAGGAATTTTTATTTTAACTTTCTTAGTTTTCGTTACTGCTGGCTCACTACTATTATATGGAATAAAGTTAGAAAAAATAGAAAACAAAAAAAATATATATTTAGTTTCAAGAGAGGGCGGCCTGTTGCTAAATAATATTTTTTTATGTGCTTCTGCAATGACCATTCTACTAGGAACTATATGGCCATTAGTCATTGAAGTAACGACAGGCCAAGATATTTCAGTTGGAGCGCCATATTTTAAAATAGTTTTTCTTCCTTTAATTTTTCCAGCTATATTTTTAAGCGGAGTAAGTATCAATCTTAATTGGAAAATAACTAATTTGGATTATCTTTACTCAAGGTTTTGGAAGTTGATAATAATTTTTATATTTCTAGTTTCAATTTATTATATCATTTATGATGTGCCTGTCCTAATTCTATTAGGAGTGGCCTCGGCAATTTGGATGCTCTTATCGGTAATAGGAGATTTTTATAGTAAACTTTTTGATAAATTCAAAAGTTTTAAAATTAATTTGAATAAAGTAAAAAAAATAAGATTATCTATTTATGGAATGTATTTTGCTCATATTGGAGTAGCTGTATTTATTTTAGGAGTCGCCCTTTCAGAAGGAATGAAGACTTATTATCAGGGTGTAGAAAGTTTAAATAATAAAATTAATGTAGCAGATTTTACTATAACATTCTCTAAATTAGATAAATTTAAAAAAGAAAACTGGATCTCAGAAACTGGAACTTTTTTAGTTAAAAAAAATGATAATAAATTTAAAATGAAAGCAGAAAGAAGAGTTTATTTAGATACAGGAATGCCGTCCACCGAAGCAGCTATAAAGAGAAATTTCTTCAGTCATTTGTACATTGTCATGGGNCAGGAACAACCAAAAGGGTCAGGAAAGAGAATAATCAGAATATATCATAATCCACATATAATCTTTATTTGGTTGGGAGCAATTATTATGGCTTTAGGGGGANTANTATCTCTAATAGATTACAGAAAAAGCTTTTTTAGAAAGTTATAAATATTAAATATGAAATTACTTAAATTTTTACCTTTAATAATCTTTTTAATAGTTTCTATTTTTTTATATAACAAAATAAAGCATCAAAAAAAATTAGAGCCTTTAAGTTCTGCTTTAATTGCAAAAAAATTTCCTTCCCTAAAAATCAATAGTCTAGACAATAATGATACCATTAATGATTTTATTAAAAATAGGTTTGTAATAATTAATATATTTGCTTCTTGGTGTGCCCCATGTCGAATAGAGCATGAGGTATTAAAAAGTTTTTCTCAAGAGTATACTATTATTGGACTTGCATATAAAGATAGTATAGAAAATATAGAAAGTTTTTTAAATGAATTAGGAAATCCATATAAAAAAGTATTTTATGATTTTTCTGGTAAAGAGTCTATAAATTTAGGGTTATATGGTATTCCTGAGACTTTTTTTGTTAACAAGAATAGTAAAATTTTATATAAACATGTAGGGCCTATAAACAAGATGGAGTTTAAAAAGATAATTTCTGAAATTATACATTAACTTAAGCTTTTTATGTTATTAATTAAAAAAATACTATTTACTTTATTTTTATTATTTGTTTTTACAGGTTTAGCTAAAAATATTGAATTAGAAAAAGAAAAGATGAGAAAGCTTGCTGCAGAACTAAGATGTGTAGTATGTCAAAATCAGTCACTTCTTGAGTCAGACTCTCAAATAGCCAAAGATCTTAAAGATCTAATATTAGAAATGTATATGAGTGGTAACTCTGAAAGTGAAATAAAGTTATTTTTGGTTGATAGATATGGAGAATTTATTTTATTTAAACCAACATTTAGTTTTAGTAATATTTTTCTTTGGTTTGCACCTTTATTTTCTTTTTTAGTATTAAGTTTTATAGCCTTAAAAAAATTAAGCTTTCTTAAAAGAGAAAAATGATTCTTTATCTATTTATTATAATTTGTTTAATCGCAATAATAATTTTATTTAGTTTTAGGCCAGCAATGTCCTTAAAATCAAAAAGTAATATTAAAAAGTTCAAAGTTATATTTATAGCAATAACTTCTTTTTTAGGAACTTCTTTGTATATTAATCTTTCAAATTATTGGATAGGAGATTCAGTGCTAGAAAAAATGCAAACTCAAACTAATATTGCAAATAGGGAAGCCAATGAAGTTGCAATTATAAGGGAACTAATGCTCAATTTAGAAAAAGAACTTATCAATTCCCCTGATAATATAGAAACAATAATAAAGTTAGCTGAAACTAAGTTTTTTTTAG
Organism: Alphaproteobacteria bacterium TMED93; assembly: GCA_002171495.2. GTDB lineage: Bacteria > Pseudomonadota > Alphaproteobacteria > TMED109 > TMED109 > JAYYAX01. Next base: position 20,630 of record NHEU02000040.1, on the reverse strand, counting down.
GCTATTTAGATGATTCTTTAACTTTATATAAAAAAGCACGAGATTTGTCTCCTGTAAACATTGATATAATGAAGGCAGAGGCTCAAGTGAGAGTTTTATTAGAAGCTGAAAGTTTAGGTAAAGAAACACTTATTCTATTAAATGATATACTTTCCTATGAGCCGAAAAACATACTAGCATTATACATTTTAGGAAATTATGAATATCAAAAAAAAAACTTTTCCAAAGCCTATAGCATGTTTGAGAACTTAAAGAGACTGTTAAATAAAGACTCTCAAGAGTATAATCAAATTAATAATAAAATTCTAGAAATGGAAAGAATTAATGAAAAATAAAATAAAAAATATTTCGATAATAATACCAGTGCTCAATGAAGAAGAAAATATAGAAAATTTACTAAATGAAATTAAAACCAACCTTTATAATAAAATAGGTTATGAAGTTGTAGTTGTAGATGATGGCTCTACTGACGGAACTATTAAAAATATTAAAAAAATATTAAAAAATCATTCATGTCTAAAATTAGTTGTTCATAAAAAAAATTACGGGCAAAGTTTAAGTTTGCGTACTGGTATTATTAATTCAAAATATGATTATATTGTTACCCTAGATGGAGATGGACAGAATGACCCCTCAAATATTTTGGATTTAATTAGTAATTTTAAAAACAATATTCCTTTTTTTTTAGTTATAGGTAATAGGAAAAAAAGAAATGATTCTTTTGCAAGAAGGGTTGCTTCTAGAGGTGCTTTTTTTGTAAGAAGACTTTTCTTAAATGATGATGTACCAGATACAGGTTGCGCATTAAAGCTTTTCAAAAAACAAGAATTTTTATACTTGCCATTTTTTAATCATTTGCATAGATTTTTACCTTTTTTATTTTTAACTATGGGAGGCAAGGTAATCTCAATCAATGTAAACCATAGAATAAGAAAAAGTGGTGTTTCAAAATATTCTAACTTGCAAAGAGCAGTGGTTGGAATTTATGATCTATTTGGTGTAATATGGTTAAGAAAAAGAACGCAATCTTCTATTGTAATAAAAGAAACTTGTGAATCTACCAATAATAAAAGAGGAAAATATGGAAATTAGTTTATCTTGGCTCATAATAGGTTTTTTAGGACAATTATTTTTTTCAGCAAGATTTATAGTACAATGGATATACAGTGAAATTAATAAAAAAAGTATTATACCACTAGCATTCTGGTTTTTTAGCATTTTAGGAGGTTTAACTTTGCTTGCTTATGCAGTTCANAGAAAAGACCCAGTCTTTATATTAGGGCAATCAGCAGGGTTGCTTATTTATGCTAGAAATCTTTATTTTATAAATAAACAAAATAGAATCAATGTATCCCTAACAGGATTACAGAAAGGACTAGCTGATATCTTAAAGAAGTTTAAGAAACTATTTAGTTGAACTGTTTTTTTTCTTCCAATTCATTAACAAATATAGATTATATTGCTTAACTTTTTTTCTGTTCAAAAATTTTAATTCTTTCAGTAATTTATAAGAAGTGCTTCTTTTAATCATTTCTGCAGTTGGTTCTGTTCTAGTAAGAAATAATAAATTATGGCCTGAAAGGTTGTTTACGTCTGTTGTAAGTTCATAGTGATCATCAATATCAATATCTCCATTCCATTTAGCTCTTTTCCCTTTGAAGTCTTTTGCATAGTAGAGCATCAATGCAAAATCTTCTCTATCATCTGCCATAAAGGCTACATTTTCAATATTTTTAAGCTCTTCGGTGATAACTGATGCTAAATTTTTTGCATGTCTTTGTTTTGAAAAAGGATCTAAGAAGATATTATTTTTTCCTAATAAAATTATCATTATTATTAAAACACTCAATAAAATTTGAGATAATATAAGTCTAAATTTTTTAAATAGCATCTCTTTATTATTTAGTGCGACTGCTAAAAAAATAATTCCAAAAGGAAATCCGACTGCTGCCCAATTAGCGTTAGCCCTTGAAAATAATGATAAAAAAGAAATGATCAGGATAGGAGTTAAAAAGAAGACAAGTAATATTTTTTTTTCGTTATTTAGTTGTTTGTATTTTGAAACATTTTGTAAAATAGCATACAAGGGGTATACGCCAAATACAATAAACTGACTTAAAATAAAAAAAAAGGGTTCCTTAAGTTTTAAATTAATACTTTCAATATCAGCATTATGAACTGTATGGTTAAAAGTCACAAATCCATTCTTAAAATTCCAAAAAATATGTGGAATAATTAATATAAAGAAAGTTAAAAGAAAAAAAACTCCTCCATAATTTAAAAATTTTTTCCTTAAGCTTTCAAAGGTGACTATTGATATACATAAAGAAACTAACAAATAAGCCATTGCATACTTGCTTAAGCATCCTAAAAAAAAAACAATACCTAAAAGAATAAAATACAAATATGAAGGATTTTTTTTTTTATAAATTATCAAGAATATATATGAAAATATTGAAGCAAATAAAATTAAGGGAACATCTGTAGTAGTTATAAAGGATGAAAAAGTAATACCAGGCATCAAATTAAAAGTTAACGCAGCAACTGATGATATAATTTTATTTCTAGTTAATAAAATAGAAGAATAAAATATAAATATTGTTGCAAGAAAGTATAAAATTGGAACTGGCAATCTAATACAAAACTCCGTATCACCGCAAAAATAATTATTTGCTCCAATAATCCAAGCTAATAGTGGTGGCTTTGAAAAGTACCCCCACGCAATCTCTTGAGACCAACTCCAATATTGTGCTTCATCAAAATGCAAAGGAATATTGGTGTAAGTATTCAAATAAATTCTAAAAAACAAAAGCAATGTTATAGATAGAAAAAAAACAGTATTTTTTGAAAATGAAAAAGACATTTTTCTTTTAACTTTTATCAAGTACAGTATCCCAATATAAAAAGTCAGTCCATGAATGATGAAGGTAATTTGGAGGAAAAAGTTTTCCAGCTTCTTTGAGCCCGTATTGAGTAGGTTTAGTGGGAACTTTCACAAGCTTCATTTTTGCTTCATTACACGAAAGACTCCCTTTTTTATTATTACATTTAAAGCATGCTGAGACTACATTTTCCCAATTAGACAAACCTCCTCTTGACCTAGAAACTACGTGATCAAACGTTAATTCAGATGCTTTATATTTGGTATTACAGTATTGACACCTGAATCCATCTCTTAAAAATAAGTTAAATCTAGTAAAAGGAATATTTTTTTTAATTGGAATAAATTTTTTTAAAGAGATTACACTAGGAAGTTTCATTGAAAAAGAACTAGAATTAACAGATATATCATATTCAGCAACTATATTGACGCGGTTTAAAAAAACCGCTTTTATGGTTTCTTGCCAACCCCACAAGGAAAGAGGAAAATAACTTAGGGGCTGATAATCAGCATTTAGAACTAAGCAAGGGCTGCTATTCAAATTTCCATTCATACAAAATATTATAAAATTTTCGTTAATGTTTCAAGACTATTACTAATTCATCAAAACCTTTTTTTTATAAATTCACTTCCTAAAAATAGACCTTCTTCATTTATGGAGTGTTCTAATTGAGCATATACTTTTGTTTCAAGCTTGTCACTCATACCCATTAAACTTTGTTCTGCTTTTTTCATTCTTTCCACCGGAACAACTGAATCTAATTGACCATGTATTAATAAAATATCATTTTTAAATATTTTATCTGGTAATTTGCCTTCCAAAAAGGCACCAGAGTATCCTATTATTCCTTTACATTTTCTTCTTATGGAAGCATGCAAAGAGAGCATAGTTCCTTGGCTAAACCCTACTAAAAAGAAGTCTTCTTTTCCAAGTTTATATTTTCTTAGTTGTTCATCTATATATTTATCTAATAAAGAAAATGAATGATCTAATTCTTTATACATTTTTTCATTGTCTTCTGTAAGTATATCAAACCACTGTCTTCCACTTGGGTTTTGTGGGCAAGGTGATGGACCATGCGGGGCATAAAAAGTAGTTTTATTTATTTCTTTTTCCCATAAATTAGAGATTTGTATTAAGTCATTTCCATCAGAGCCCCAGCCATGTAAAAAAAATATTAGTTGTTCAGTTTCTGTTTTTGATTTATTCACTGGTCCAAGTAATTCTTTTTGACTATTCATGCTATCAATTTTTACTTTCCTAATATTAATACATAATTTATATTTAAATCATGGAGATATTTTTAAATTACGCAATAGTAATTTTTTCAGTTGCTGTTTTTATAGTATTAGCATTAGGAGTTCTTGCCATGGCAAGAGGTGATGCTTTTAATAAAAACTGGTCTCAAAAATTAATGAGGATGAGAGTTTTATTCCAGGCTATTGCAATCTTATTAATTGTAATCATTTTTGGATTTCTAAGTTCTTAATTAGGAAATTAAGTATTTATTTAACTTTACATCTTTAACTACATCTATATATAATTATCATATATTAATTACATATCGATATTTTGAGTTTATATGAAAGCTTTTGTGGCAGTTAAGAGAGTCATTGATTATAATGTTAAGATTAGAGTCAAAGAAGATGGTTCTGGTGTAGAAAAAGATAATGTAAAAATGTCTATAAATCCTTTTGACGAAATAGCTTTAGAAGAGGCTGTTAGATTAAAAGAAAAAGGTATCGTTAATGAAGTTTTGGTTGTTTCTATTGGAGACAATAGTGTTAAAGAAACAATTAGGGCAGCATTAGCTATTGGAGGTGACAGAGGTATTCATGTTGTTACTGAAGTGGCTCTTGAACCTTTAGGAGTGGCAAAAATACTCGCTGAAATTTGTAAAAAAGAAGCAATTAATATTGCTTTACTAGGGAAGCAGGCTATAGATGATGATTTCAATCAAACTGGTCAAAAATTAGCCGCAATACTAAACTGGCCTCAAGTAACTTTTGCATCAAAAGTAGAAATTAAAGATGAGAAAGCCATAGTGACTAGAGAAATAGACGGAGGTTTAGAAACTTTAGAAGCAAACTTACCTGTAGTAATTACATCGGACTTAAGACTAAATGAACCTAGATATGCTTCATTGCCAAATATAATGAAAGCAAAGAAAAAAGAAATAACAGAAATGAATGCAGATGAATTAAATATTGATTTTAAACCTAGACTCAAAACAATAAAAATAATAAGCCCTAAAGAAAGAGGGGGAACTGTAAAAATGTTTTCTAATGCAGAAGACTTAGTTAAAACGTTAAGAGATAAGGAAGGTTTAATTAAATGAGTTGTTTGGTAGTCTTAGAGCTAGAAAACGGAAAACCTAATAGACCAAGTTTGGCAACTGTTTCTGCTGCCAAAAGGCTTTCCGAAAATATAGATGTATTAATTCTAGATGGTAAAGCAAAAGAAGATGTTGCGATTCTTACTGATGCAAAAAATGTATACTACTTTTCTTCAAATCAACAAGATGTTTTAGCAGAAGAAATAGTTGATATTTTAAAGCCTTTATGTTCTAAGTATAAATTTTTATTGTCACCATCAGGTACATTTTCAAAAAATTTCATGCCTAGATTAGCAGCAAATATTGATAAACAGATGATTTCTGATGTTATAAATATTCATGATAATGATACTTTTGATAGACCAATATACGCAGGTAATGCAATAGCTACAGTTAAATCAGAAGAAAGCATTAAGCTTATAACAATTAGGGCTACTGCTTTTGAACCATTTACAGCTAAGACGGGTTCTTCAGAATTTATTCAACTAAAGGAACCAGAAAAAGTAACCTTTAATAAGTTTATAGAAAGAGAAGAGTCTAAAAGTGAGAGACCAGATTTATCATCTGCAAGCATAGTGATTTCTGGAGGAAGGGGTATAGGGTCATCAGAAAATTTTGAAATAATAGAGTCTCTAGCAGATAAACTTGGAGCTGCTGTTGGTGCTAGTAGGGCGGCTGTAGATGCAGGATTTATATCAAATGACTATCAAGTAGGACAGACAGGAAAAGTGGTTGCTCCAGAACTTTACATAGCTGTAGGTATTTCTGGCGCTATACAGCATTTAGCTGGCATGAAAGATAGCAAAGTAATAGTTGCTATTAATAAGGATGAAGAGGCTCCAATCTTTCAAATTGCAGATTATGGACTTGTTGGAGATTTATTTTCTACTNTTCCGGAAATTATTAAATTAATCTAGAGGATGTTTTGCATTTTATAGGAATTGATTTAGAGGGAGTTTTAGTGCCGGAGATTTGGGAAAGCTTAGCAAAAAAAACTAAAATAAAAGAATTAGAANTAACTACCAAGGATATTCCCAACTATCAGGATTTGATGAAGCATAGAATCAATGTTCTAAATAAAAAAAATATTAAAGCAAAATTATTATTTGAAATTGCAAAAACTATTAAACCTTTTAAGGGGGCTTTAAAGTTTTTATCAACAATAAGAAAAAGCCATCAAGTTATTATTCTATCAGATACTTTTTTTAATCTATCCCAACCCATTTTTAAGAAACTCAACTTTCCTACAGTACTATGCCATCATTTGGTAGTAAATAAAGGGATGATAGTAGGTATGAAAAAATGCACCAATGATCACAAGAGAAAGGCTATTATTTTTATGAATAAACTTAGTGCTAATACTATAGCAATTGGGGATAGTTATAACGACTTAAACATGCTTAAAGAAGCAAGATTTGGAATTTTATTTAAATCAACAAAAAAAATTATTTTAGAGAATAAAAAGTTTTATACTTGCAATACTTATAATGCTTTGTTAAGTGTTATCAATAAAAAAAGTCGAGAATGGAACAATGAATATGCTAAATAGAAGAAACTTTGTATTAGGCTTATTATCAAGTAGCTTTATTTTTAACCAAAGTAAGCTGACTTCTGGCCATGATAACTCTTCTAATTTACACAATATAGAACATTATAAAAGTAGTGAGGACGTATTAATTATAGTTGATATGCAGAATGATTTTTGTCCAGGTGGCACATTGCCAGTTAAAAATGGAGATAAGGTTGTTGAAGTAATTAATAGAATCCAAAAAAAATTTCAATATATTATTTTGACTCAAGATTGGCATCCGGAAGATCACTCTTCTTTTGTTACTACTAATCCTCAAAAAGAGGTTTTTTCAACTAAAAAAATGCCTTATGGAAATCAAGTTATATGGCCTCCTCACTGTATTATAGGAACTGAAGGAGCAGAATTTCATAAAAACCTAATAACAAATAAAGCNAGCTTTATTATCAGAAAGGGCTTTAGAAAANATATTGACTCTTATTCAGGGTTTTTTGAAAATGATAGAGTTACATCTACAGGGCTAGATGGAATATTAGATGTCGCTAAATATNAAAAGAGTTTTNGTAGCAGGCNTAGCTTTAGATTTTTGCGTNCAGTACACAGCAATTGATAGCGCAANNCTAGGATANAGNACTTATGTAATACAAGATGCAACTTTGCCTGTAAATATCGGAAACTCAGTACAAGAAACTATGAATAACTTTAAAAAAAATAATGTTGGTTTTGGAAAGTTAGAAGAGTTTATTTAAATTTTTTTAACCAATCAATAAAAGTCTCTGAGTCCCATTCAATTATTCCTTCAACTTTTGCAAAGGCTAAAAGTTCTTTCTTGAATATAAATGTAGTAGGAAGACCCCTAAGTGTAAAGTTTTTAGATATTGTTTTGTCGTAATCATAATATTTTTCCAAATTTTCATACTTATTTTTTTTAAAAAATCTATTAGCATCTTGTATATCTGCATCTTGGCTAACAGTAATAACTTTAATTTTCGTAAATTTTTTTTTAAGGTTGTCTAAGCTTTTCATTTCTTTAATACATGGAGCACACCAAGAAGCCCAAAAATTAACAATATAGAAGTCTGTACTATTATCGAATATATCAATAATATTTTTCTCGAAGTCATAAAAGGTAATATTTTTTAAGGAGACACCATTTTGGATTTTTTTAATTTTCTCTAAATCACTTGACCAAACTGCAGGTGAACCTAAAATCATAATAGAGTAAAATAAAATAAAAAAAAATCTATTAAAAGTAGCGTTCATCATAATACTTATATATAGAGGTTAAATGAAAAAAAAGACAAATAAAAGAAAAAAAAATCTTTGGGCGGGAAGATTCANTGAGACTCCATCTGATCATATGTNCATTTTAAACGCTTCTATNAATTTTGACAAAAAACTNTATGAAGCTGATATTGAAGCTTCTATTTGTCATGCTGAAATGCTNGCCNGCCAACATATTATTAAAACTAAGGAGTATGAAGAAATCAGAAAAGGTTTGTTGCAAGTTAAAGAGGAAATAAAGAATAATAAAATTACTTTTAAAAATGAATTAGAGGATATTCATACTCATATTGAAACTAGATTAATAGAAATAATTGGATCTATTGGAAAGAAACTTCACACAGCAAGATCTAGAAATGATCAAGTGGCAACTGCAACCAAAATATGGGCAAGAGAACAATGTAAAGAAATAGATGGTTTACTAAAAAAGCTACAAGAGTCTTTTTTAAAGAAGGCTAAAAAACATATAGGTGATATTATGCCTGGTTTTACTCATATGCAGCCCGCACAACCAATTTTATTATCACACCATCTTTTAGCTTACGTAAATATGTTTGGCAGGGATAGAGAAAACTACTCGAGTTTAAGAAGGCATAACTTTTCCCCTTTGGGGAGTGCTGCGTTGGCAGGAACCACATTTAATATTAATAGACAAGAAACAGCAAATAAACTTGGTTTTGAAGGAATTATGAGGAATTCTTTAGATGCAGTATCTGACAGAGACTTCATTTTAGATACATTAAACCTATGTTCTTTGATTTTTATACATTTAAGTAGATTGTCTGAAGAAATAATTTTATGGAGTTCTCCTNGCTTTAACTTTATCAAACTTTCTGATAAATATTCTACAGGATCTTCTATAATGCCTCAAAAAAAGAATCCTGATGCAGCGGAATTGATTAGAGGAAAAAGTGGAAGAATAATAGGTAATTATGTATCCGTGTTTAATNTGATGAAAGGNCTACCTTTAGCTTATTCTAAAGACATGCANGAAGATAAAGAGCCTTTATTTGATAGTNTAGAGACTACTAAAATTTGCTTGCTAGCAATGATTGGTATGATTGATAGTATAAAGTTTATTCCAGACAATATGAGATTAATGTGCTCTCTTGGTTTTTTAAATGCTACTGATATGGCGGATTGGTTTGTGGAGGAGTTAAAAATGCCTTTTAGAGATGCTCATAAGTTAACAGGTAATATAGTAAAAATGGCAGAACTAAAAAACTTACCCTTAGAAAAGTTGAGTTTAAAAGATCTAAAAAAGCATCATTCTAAAATATCAAAAAAGATCTATGCTATTCTTGACATAGAAAGTTCAGTTAGGAATAAAACTAGTGAAGGAGGAACTAGCCCATTAAATGTTAAAAGAGAAATTACATTAGCAGAAGAAAAATGGTTAAAATAATAATAATACTACTACTATTATTTAGTCTTCTAGGGTGTGGTAAAAGAGGAGATATTCCCAAGATCAAATCGGATTTAGATACTAAGCCTGCAAAAATAGATAAAGAAAGGATTTATAAATTTTAAAAATGAATAATTTCGAATACAAAAGAAAAATACTTTTTTGTGAAAATATTTCAGTGGAAGAGATTTGTAAGAAAATCAAAACGCCATTTTACCTATATTCTAGCAGGCAAATATTAGATAATTTTGATTTATTAGCTAAAAAATTTAAAGGATACAATATTCTCATTGCCTATGCAGTAAAAGCAAATTCAAACAAATCTATTTTAAAGTTATTAGCTAAAAAGGGATCTGGTGCTGATGTAGTTTCATATGGAGAAATGTCTAGAGCATTAAAAGCAGGAATACCACCAAATAAAATAGTATTTTCTGGAGTTGGTAAAACAGATTTAGAAATTTCTAGGGCTATAGAACATAANATTTTACAGTTTAACATAGAGTCACACCAGGAGTTTTTAACAATTGAACAGCTAGCTAAAGAAAAAAAAATAAAAGCAAATATTGCAATAAGAATTAATCCTGATATTGAAGCTGGAGGGCACCCTAAAATTTCTACNGGAAAGAAAACAGATAAATTTGGTGTATCATCTGATGAAGCAATCAAGATATATATATCAGCTAAGAATAGCCCTTATTTAAATATAGTAGGTGTAGACATGCACATTGGGTCACAGATATTGCAAATGAAGCCGTTTAAAAGTTCTTTTAAAAAAATAGAAAAATTTTGTAAAGAGCTAGAAAAAAATAAAATTAAGATTAAACATATAGATGTAGGCGGAGGGCTAGGAATTAATTATTCTTCAAAAAATATTAAGGATATTACTAATGAATATACTAACTTAGTAAAAGATATAGCACTAAGAACAAAAAAGAAAATTATTATTGAGCCTGGAAGGTTTATAGTAGCTAATGCTGGAATTTTAGTAACTAAGATATTATATAAAAAGAGCAATGAAGAAAAAAAATTTATTATTGTTGATGCAGGCATGAATGATTTTATTAGGCCAGCTTTATATGATGCCACACATTTAGTAAAGCAAATAAAATTAAATAAAGACAAATATAAGGAAGAATACTTTGATATAGTTGGGCCTATTTGTGAGACAGCAGATGTAATTACAGAAAATGCAAAACTGAATAAAAGTATCGAAAGAGGGGACTATTTATTTGTTGAGAAGGCAGGCGCTTATGGCTCTACAATGTCTTCAACTTATAATAGCAGAGGGCTCATACCTGAAGTGTTAGTAAGCAAAAATATGTTTTTTGAAATAAGAAAAAAAATGACAGAGGATGACTTTTTAAAACTTGAAAAAGTACCTTCTTGGATAAAATAACAAATGAATTTAAATCATTTAAAAATAAGGTTTATTCAAACACTCCTAAACCTAAATAAAAACTTTAAGTATTTTAATATTATATTTTTATTTTCTTTATTATTTTTAACCTCTACTATTTTCGGCGTTTGGAATTTTCTTGTAGGATACTATCATGTATTTGCTCTAATACTTTTTTTAGCAATTATAGTTTTTTTCTTAAAAGCCAATAAAAAATACTTCAAATTTATTTCTTACAAATATTCAGTAAACTGGTTAGAAGAAAAAAACTTTAAAAATAGAAACCCTTTTGTTGCAATAAAGGACAGGCCTGCAGAAAAAAATCACAATAAATCATTATGGAAAGCTCATATAAAACAGTCACAAGTATACATGAGTAATATTAATTTTTTTATTCCAAAAATATACTTTGACTCTGAAGACCCGCTAAAGTTGCGATTATTATTTATATTATTTTTTATCATTTCCTTGTTTTGGGGATATAGTAATAATGTGATAGAAAAGAATATATCTAAAATGTTCAAAATCACCTTTAAAGAACATAGTTTTAATAGGGAAAATTTTAATATATTAGCATGGGTTGAACCTCCCAATTATACTAATTTATCGCAAATAAATATAGAAATAGAGGAATTAAAAAATAAAACAATCCACGTTCCTTATGCTAGTGAACTATTAATACAAACTTCTGGTTTAGATAATAATATTAAAGTTATTGTAGGAGAAAATCAGGAGTACAAAAAGAATATTAAAAGCAATGACTTCGAAATAAGACATAAAATAACTAAAATGGAAAATATTAAAATTTTAGTAGCAGGAAAGTTAGTTTCTAATTTAAATTTAGATGTTATTAAGGACTTTCCACCAGAAGTAAAATTTATGTCAAAACCAGAAACTGTAAACGGNGTTAGTTTAAAGTTTTCTACTTCTGCTAAAGATGATTATAGAGTTAAGAAAGCTAATGTTAGCTTTTCAAAACCAATGTCTTATGANCACTTTAAAGATGACCCTTTATTNTTTNNACTCTTAATTNCNAATGAGAGNGCTAAGGACGGAGTTAAAAGTTTTTTTTATGAAAATTTATCNGATCATTTATGGGCAGGAGANANNTCAAAGGTNATAATTACAGTATTTGATGATTTAAACCAAAAAGGATTTATTGAAAATANTTTGAAGCTTCCAGAAAAAAANTTTTACTCTNAAAGTGCTNAANTAATTTATAAAATCCGANCTAANTTAGCAAAAANAAAAATATCCNTAGAAGAAGGAAAGCANGCTATAGATAAGATNATTTTAGGAAAGNAANANTTTTTAAANAATAGNTTGGTTAAAAATAGATACGANTTAGTNACTTTAAANTTTAAAGAAATAAATTCGNTNCCTNTATCTAGTGAAGANNTATTTTATAAAAATNTATGGGATTTAGCTNTCTCTATAGAAGAAGGAACTCTTGTNTCTTCTAAAAATCATTTAGAACAAATAGAACAGAATCTATTTGATAGNATCAAACAAAGAGAAACNGATAAAATTAGCACAAATATAGAGGAATACAAAGAATCAATAGAAAGTNTACTTGATTTAAANAATGAAGANGGAAAAAANTCTNTAACNAATAATGAAAATAATAAAAATATAAAAAATCAGATNGATAAAGCANCNAACNCATTANAGGATTTATTAAAGACAGGAAGNAAGGAAAATCTCCACCAAAAAATTCAAGAATTNAAACAGCTTTCTGAGTCNATAAAAAACCCAAACAGACNAGATAAAANCGAACTTTTAAAGGAACAAATGAAGAAAGATGTTATAAATAAATTATCAGACCTTCTTAATGAGCAAGAGATAATTATGGAAGAATCTTTTAATGAGGCGGCTAACAGGGGAAAATTCAAACAAAGCTCTGAAGGTAGTGGAGGACGAACATCAAAAGAAAAACAAGAAAATCTTAGAAATACACTTGGAAATATCATGCGAGATATAGGAGAGTCAGAAAATGAAATTCCTCAAGAGCTGGGGAGAGCAGATAGAGCTATGAGACAAGCCACTAGAGAATTAGAGAATGGAAGGCCAGATCAAGCTTCAAACGCTCAAGGAAGAGCAGCGGAGATGCTACAAAGAGCAATGAATAAAATAAGATATAACAATGACTTAGCTCAAAATATTCCTGAAAGTAATAGAGAAGACTTAACAAGGCTAAATGAACAAAACTATACTAACCCTATTGATGCCCCAGAATATCAAGGCACCTCTTCGGGAGGAAACCTAGACTTGCCAGACACCGTTAAGGTCCAAGAAGCTCAAAAAATAGTTAGAGAGCTTTATGGAAGATATAATGAAAAAGAAAGAAGCGCAAAAGATAAAAGGTATATAAAAAACTTACTTGATTGGTATTAAATTCAAAAAAAACTCATAGAATTCTATCCAAAAACTATTCGAATAAACAAGCTTTTCCTTAAAAAGTATTAACGCTAAAACAGCTAATAGCAGGATAACTAGATTAAGTATGAGAACATATGAGTAATTATTTTCTTTTCTATTCTTTTTATCCGAACTAGTCTTTTTATTTTGTGCTTTAACTTTCCAGATATGCTGACAAATACTACATTTAAAGTTTGAAAAAATTTTTTTTTCTATACTATCAGCAACATTAAAAGTTGACTTACATTTTGGACATTCAATTATCATAATTTTTAGTAATTAACTTCTTTATTAATTTGAATTAAAATATAACAAATAACTTCTAAAGGGTAAATAAATTGATAAGACTAGAAAATCTATCTATAAATCTTAAGAATAGTAAAATATTAATAAGTAATATTAATATTTTTATTCCTTCAGGTACCTTAGTATCCATTACTGGAGATCCAGCTTCAGGAAAAACTAAACTATACAAAGTTTTTGGATTGCAAGAAAAAGCTGATTCAGGAAATCTATATATATTAGGAAAAAATACCAATAAGCTAAATAGAAATGAAATTGCTAAACTTCATAATGAAATAAGTTTAATAGATGAAAGCAATGATTTGATTAATAGTTTAGGAGTAAAAGACAATATTATATTGCCTTTAATCTCAACAAATAAAAAAAAAGATGAAATAGAAATAGCAGTCAAGGAACTTATTTCTTGGTTAAAAATAGATAAAATCTTAGCCATGGAAACTGTTGATTTAAGTCAATATGAAAAAAGGATGGTACAGTTTGCAAGAGCAATTATTACTAGACCAAGAATATTATTATTAGATAGCTTTTTTATAAATTTAGATACTGATTTACAAAAAAAAATATCGTACTTATTGCTTGCTCTAAAAAAAATAGGAACGACCATAATTACCTTTAGTGCGGATATTAATAATAGCCTATTAGAGTATGATGAATGTTATAAAATCAAAAATTTTAACTTAGTTAAGTTATGAAATATATTATAATAAAGTTTTTTCCTTCAGCCAAAATAGATTATGTAAGCCACTATTTTTTTAATTTCTTATTTTCTCTAATATTTATTATCAACATACCATTTCTAGATAATCTATTATTTTTTAGGGATAAACCTGTTTACACTCTACTAATACCTTTTACCGAAGAGTCTTACGAAGAAAATAAAGATCAAATTTTTTCTAGATTAAGTATTAATGATAGAATCATATCAGTCAAAAAAATAGAAAAAAAAGTTATTTTAGAAAAATTAAGTAAAAAAATAGAACCTGAATTGATTTTAGAAGATTTTATACCTGAAGCCTTTGAAATTGTAATAAAAAAAAATAATTATCTAGACATAAATAAAGAAAATAAAAACATAAAAGAAATAATAAAAGGAGCTGAAATAATAGCAAAAACTACAATGAATAAAAAAACTAAGCTTTTAAGTTTTTTTTCATTATTTATTTCTACAATATTTTTTATGACTTTATTATTTATCTTGCAAATAAACTACATAAAAAAAATAAAGCCTTTTTTAATTAAATCTAGAATTTATGGAGGTAGGGATAAAGACATTATATTTAATGTAAGTTCGGGCTACTTTTTATTTCAAGCGCTAGGAGTTTTGTCTAGCTATTTTTTAATATATATATTAGAAACTGAATATAAAATTTTGAATTTTTCTATCATGAGTAATATAGGAACAATAATAATATTTGTACTTATACAAAATATTATTTGTACACTTATTTTAGGATACTATTTGAAAAGCCAACTTAGAAAGGTATTATAGATTTGCAATTAAGGTTATTATTTTTTTTGATGCTTTTTGTTCTTGGATTGTTCTTTTCTTTTAACTTTTTAAAGTTTTTAAATAATATAAAAAATTTCGATACTTCAAATAAAGAATTAGTTGAAGGAGTAGCAGTTTTAACAGGTGGCAAAGGAAGGATAGCTAAAGGAATAGAATTATTTAAAAATACACCTAATAGTTATCTCATAATTTCAGGCGTGGATAAAAATATTAAAAATATAGAGGTCCTTTCTAAGGAACTTTTAGAAAATAATAGAGTATTTATTGACAAAAAATCAGAAACTACAATCGACAATGCTGAAGAGATAATTAAGTGGGCTAATAAAAAAAGTATTACTAATATTAAAATTATAACCTCTGATTATCATATGCCTAGAAGCATGCTTATATTAAAAAAAAAATCTAAAAACCTAAAATTTTTTGCAGACCCTGTCACAAGCGATATTAGTGTTAGAGAAAATCTATTTAATAATTTCCAATTATTAATATTTTTATCAGAGGAGTATCTAAAGTATTTATTTTGTTATTTGGTATTATAATTCTATGTTAGTTAAATCTATTTTATTTAATTTAATATTTTATTTTTCAATTTTTTTCTTTGGAATAGTATTCCTACCATTTTTGATCTCTGAAAGATTAACCAGAAATGCAGTAAAATTTTGGGCACTTTTTATAATGTTTTTTTTGGAAAAGCTTGTAGGAGCTAAAGTTAATTATGAAAATAAATACATTGCNGATAACAAAGGATATTTAATAGCGGCAAACCATCAGTCAGTATTTGATACTATTTTTTTTTTAAAAGAATTTGACAANGTAGTTTATGTGGTTAAAAAAGAGTTGATGTTTATCCCTGTTTATGGATGGTATGNTTCTAGGCTAGGAAATATTTTTGTTAATAGAAAAGAAAGAGTAAGGTCAGTAAAAATTATTTCTGAAAAGGTTTATAAATGTTTAAAAAAAAATTATAAGGTCATTATCTTTCCAGAGGGTACGAGGCAAATAGAAAACACTATAGGTGAAATGAAATCAGGTATTTATGCTATTCAAAAGTTTTGCAAGTGTCTGGTTTATCCTATATATATAAGTTCAAACTTAGTATGGCCAAAGAACACTTTTATNAAAAAAAATAAATCTATAAAAGTNAAAATATTAACGCCTATTGAATTCAAAGAAGGCAAAAAAGAATTTTTAGCTAAACTAAAAAATGATTTAGAAATAGAAAATAAAAAAAATAATGAATACATTTACAAAATATAAATATTACTTTTTTCCTTTATTAGTGTTCGTAATATTGCTTTTTATATTGCTACTATTAAAAGTATTCCAAACAGAGGTAATTAGCTTGGTAGAAGATGAAAAAAAAATACCTGTGATAACCAAGATAGTTTATCCAGAGGAAATAAGNCCACAGTTTCTATTTTTTGGAAGAGTTGCTGGTAAAAATGAGATAAATATAGTTTCTAGATTGAGCGGAAAAATAATATATGTTTCCAAGAAGCTGTTTAACTCTGATGAGGTTAAAAAAGGCGAAGTATTGTTAAAGATAGACCCATTTGAGTTTGANCAGGAACTAATAAGTAAAAANGCTTTATTGGATGAGTTAAAAATTGAACTAGATAAGACNAACTTAATTTTAACTGAAGTAGGAAAGCAACTNAANTTAGCAGAACANGANTATAAAAGAAAAAAGAAGCTATTTGGAAATACNGTTTCTCAAAAAGCCTTAGATGATGCTGCTCTAAAAGTATCAAAAGCTAAAACACAATTTTCTCAGGAAGAATATAAAATAAATACTATCAAAGTAAATTTAAAACAAGCAGAAGCTTCTTTAAATGTCGCAAAAAAAAATCTTTCTTTTACCAAGTATAGAGCTCCATTTGAAGGAAANGTGACCAATAATGTTATTGATATAGGAAGTGAGATAAAGTCTGGACAACTCCTAGGCAAACTTATAAACACTGCTGAATTGGAAGCAAAGTTTTTTGTTGGTGAAAGCATATTTACAGAATTAGTAAGTAATAGAGAATTAAAAGGAAAAAAAATTAAAATAAGATGGAATAAATCTAAATTTAATAAAGTTTATGAAGCACAAATTACNAGAATTGATAGTGTAATAAATGAGGAATTAGCAGGATTAAATATGTATGCAAGAATTAACAGCATTAGTGATGATGACCCAATTAGACCAGGGGTATTTATAGAAGTTTTATTTGACGGAAATGTTATTAAGGAGGCCATAAAAGTTCCAGAAAATGCAGTTTATGAAGAAAAATATGTATATTTTTTAAATAATAATAATGCAGTCAGAACGAAAATAAATGTCGAAGGTTACATAGATAACCAGTTAATAATTTCAGGAGACTTTTTGCCAGGATCTCATATTATTTTAACAAGATTAGATAACTTCCAAAATGCAAACAAATACTATTCTAAAAATAATTAAAATATGAAACAAGGCTTCTTTCATAAACTATTAAAGCATAAAACAGCTGCTAATCTTTTTCTTCTGCTAATGATAATTTTAGGTTTTTANTCTTCTAAAGTTTTAAATACTCAATTTTTTCCTAATTACTCTATTGATTATATTACTGTAAATGTAGAATGGCCAGGAGCAAGTCCAAAAGATATTGAATCCTCAATTATAAAGCCTATTGAAGAAAAAGTTAGATATATAGATAAAGTAAAAAACACAAAGTCTACTGCAAAAGAAGGTATCGCCAATATTCTTTTAGAGTTTAGAAGTGGAGCTGATATGCANAAAGCNTTAATAGATGTNGATAGGTCTATTAAANCAATTTCTAATTTACCTGATGANTCGAAGAAACCAGAAAGCAAAGTNATTATACCTTATGAACAAATAGGCTTANTACTATTATCTGGAGNNGTCCCAGAAACTCAATTAAAAGTAATAGCAAGAGATATAAAGCAGATGTTGTTGGATAAAGGCTTAGATAAAGTTGAAATTGATGGATTAAGAAAGCAAGTGATTTATATAGATGTAGATCCTGTTGCTATGTTCTCAAATAAATTAGATATAAATGATATTAACGCAGAAATTTCTACTAATTTAAAGAGTATTCCCTCAGGGGTTTTCAGGGATGATAAATTAGTACAACTAAGAACTTCTGGTACAAAAGATACAATAAGTAAAATAAAAAAAATAATTTTGAGTTCTCCTTATACAAAACAGGATATGACTGTTCAAGATTTAGCAAAAGTATACGAGACTACCAAAGAAACAGAAAGCTATGGTTTAAGCAACTCTAATTCAGCTCTAACACTAAGGGTCTATCGGTCTCTAGGAACGGATACTTTAAAAGCAACTAAGGCCTTAGAAAAAATTATTTTAGATTACAATGTTAACATTAATAAAAATATCAAAGTAGAAATATATGATCTTTCGTCTCAATTGATAAGAGATAGAATCAACTTGTTGCTTAAAAACGGAGTAGGTGGCTTAATATTAGTCCTAATTATATTGTTTCTATTTTTAAGATTTAAAGTTGCAATTTGGGTAGCATTGGGGATACCTGCAGCCTTGTCAGTGACCTTAGCAATTATGTTAGCAACCGGACAATCTATTAATATGATAAGCCTATTTGCTTTAATTATGATGCTTGGAATAATAGTTGATGATTCTATAGTAGTAGCTGAGCATATTGATTACCAATATGAAATGACAAATGATTCATATAAGGCGTCTTTTCTTGGAGCAACGAAAATGCTAGGACCAGTAACGGCTGCTTCTTTAACAACTGTAGCAGGATTTGCTCCTGTATTTTTAATATCAGGGGTTATAGGACAGGTAATAGAGGCAATACCTCTAGTAGTTATCAGCGTAATATTAGCTAGTCTATTTGAATGTTTTTTTGTTTTACCCGGTCATTTGNATCATTCGCTTTCAAATAACAAAGCAAGNATTGAAAAGAAAATATTNAATCTTAATAGTTATTTAACCTACTTTAATAAAAATTATTTTTATTTACTTTTGAAGAAGTCTATTGAATTTAGATACACTACTTTTTCTTTAGCAATTTCCTTTTTAATATTTTCTATATTTCTTTTAAAGAATGGAGTAGTTAAATTTTATTTTTTTCCATCTCCAGAAAGCAATATAATATTAGTAAACTATAACTTTTTTCCAGGAAGCTTAAAAAATAAAACTATAGAATTTACAAATGAACTAGAAAGTTCTTTAAATAATATTGACAAAGAAAATATCGTAAAAAATGTATACTCAACTATTGGGAAACCTATTTGGGGAAGTAGAGAATCTACTAAAGAGGAAGGTGATCATATTGGTGGAATGATAATAGAATTAGAGCCATCTGAAAATAGAAATATTAGAACATCAGATTTAATAGAAGAGTGGCAAAAATCAATAGAACCAAAAGAAGGATTAAGAAGTTTAATAATAAAGGAGAGAAAAGGAGGTCCTCCAGGATTAGATATTGATATTAGATTAATATCGAAGAATACAAGCTTGAATAAAATGAAAGAAGCATCTGAGTTTATAAAAGAAAATTTATTTTTATATGAGGGAGTAAGCGACATAAAGGACAATTTGCCAGTAGGGAAAAGAGAAATTTCTTTTAAAGTTACAGAAAAAGGAAAAAGTTTGGGTTTTAATAATAAATATGTTTCGAAAAAAATTAAAGAAAGCTTTGATGGTGTATTAATTTCTAATTTTTTTAGAGGGGAAGAAGAAGTTGAACTTATAATAAGGACTGACCCTAAAAGAATTAGCATTTCCAATATGAACTCTTTTTTAGTTAAATCTCCAACAGGAGGTCTTGTTCCATTAGGAGAAATTGTAAATATATCTAAACAACAAGATTTTTCAGTAATAAAAAGAAGGAATGGATTTAGAGAAGTTTCTATTACTGCTGAAATTAATGAAAATATATTAAACCCTGATTATTTTTTTAAAAAATTTGAAAATGAGGTTCTCTACAAAATAAAAGATGACTATAACATAAAATGGAAACTAGCTGGCAGGTCTGAAGAGCAAGCTGATACATTTGGAGACATGAAAAGAGGAGCGTTTTTAGCTTTGGGTGTAATTTTTGTAATTCTTGCATTTATATTTCAATCCTACCTATTACCATTATGCATTATGTCAATTATTCCTTTTATACTTATAGGTGTAATATTAGGTCATTGGATTACTGGTTTTGATATTACTATTCTTTCATTAGTGGCTATACTTGGTTTAGCCGGTATAGTAGTAAATGATTCTATTATTTTAGTTTCAAATATATATGAAAAAATAAATTCTGGTAAAAAAGTTTTAGACTCAGTTATTCAGGGTTCTCAAGAAAGGCTTAGAGCTGTATTACTAACTTCTTTTACAACAATAGGAGGGCTTACTCCTTTATTATTTGAAAAAAGCTTGCAAGCCCAATTTTTAAAACCCATGGCTATCACTATTGTTTTTGGATTATTAGCAGCGACTTTTCTGGTTTTAATTTTGATACCTGCTCTGATATTTATAGGATCTGAGCTTAAGCAAATTATTTTTGGGTCCAAAAGCTGGGAAGAAGTAGAACAAAGAAAGCAATAAACTCTA